>CALUTN010000012.1 GCA_944323665.1 Candidatus Gastranaerophilales bacterium
TCCAGCTTCTTAAGAGTTTTGCAAGAGATATTTTCTTTTCTAATACCGCGAAAGTCATCATAACATTTCCGGTAAAAAGTTCAGCTCCGGTTAAAGTAACTAAAATCAAGCCGGTAGCAAAAGTCATAGCTCCGATAAGCTTAGTAAAACCCCAGCCCATATTTGAATCACCGGTCATAACAGTTAAAGACACTTGGGCGCCAAATGCTATAAAAGCACCCGCAGCAATTGCAAGTGTAATCATCTTAGTTTTACTATAATCAGCTTTTCCGGTCATAACCTTGTCGCTAAGTTCATGAACCGTAGCACTTGGTGTTAAACCGTCTATTGTTGAAATTGCTTTTTCTTCTTCCATTTCTATTCTCCTATGTATATTTTTGACACAACAAACTGAGGGTGGTGTATCAATCTCTCTATATGCTTCCAATCGGCTGTGTCATAAATCCATTTAGCATAATATCACTTGAAAGTTTTCTTGCAAGTAAAAAAAAATAATAATTTCCCAAAATTGTTCTTGTTACAAAACTTCACAGCCAGGCAAATTAATAATCTAAAATGTTTTTATTAATATATATGGTTAGTGTAAATTTTCAAAATGTAAAGGTTTATCAAACGAGCGGCACGGCAGACAAAATCCAAACCGCTCCTTCCTCTTCTCCTGCAGAGCAATCTAAGCTTCCGCCTGCACCATCATTCAGGGCGGAAGGTTATCAGGATGCTATTACGGTAAGAACACAACTTACAACCGGCGAAGAGAAAAAAATGTATGAGGAGCTGTCTAAAGAATTAAATTCAACATACAGAAAAAAATTGGAGTTCGCATTAAAATCGGGAATTTTACTTAAAAATAATTCTGATGATAAAAGTTCAGTTTTAGAAAATTTACATAAAATCTTAAAAGAAGAAAGAGATCCCGGGCTGGACGGAAGAACAATTCTGAAAGAATGTTTGGATATTATTTATAATCCTTACGTCATAACCCAGACTTGCGAAGATATTCCAAAAGAATATAAGCTGCCTGTAATTGGTCTTATTACAAATCTGTCCGAAAATATGCAGGAAGTCCGTCAAACGAGTGAAACACTGGATACAATGCATACCGGAACATGCCCGACTGCAAGCGTGGAATTTGACCTCGCAACCAAAAACCCAGCAGAATTTTTCAGGATAGTAGAAGGGCTTACATCTCCGCAAAATGAGGTCTATAAAATAATTAACATGGATAGTCTCTCTGAAAAAACGCTTGATGCGGTTTGGCTCTTAAATAAATTTAAGACACCACATGAAATAATAGATTTCAATACAGCAGTAGTGAAATTAAAACCGGATGAAAATGCCATTATAAGAGCAAGAATTCAAAATAATCACAGAGATTCCGGGGAGCGTTCAATAATTGATGTCTTAATGCAGTCCACAATGATGCAGCTTGGTTCTCAGCAGACTTATGACTCGCTTACAGATAAAAGAGAACCTAATGCTTGGACAGAGGAAGATGGCGGATTAATTGATTTTGAAAAAACTTACGTTGAATCCATAATGGAAAATAAAAATACAATTTCTGTTATATATCAGTCTGTTGATGAAAATGGAAAACTAAAAGGTTATGAAAAAGATTTTGGAACAATAAAAAAAGAACTGCTCGATACATTGAATATGGGACATAATATCATTATAGGCTATACTTGGCCGGATCCGGATAATGATAACAAATTAGCCGGGCACGAAATTACAATAGTTGACTACAGGACGGCTCCTGATGGTGAAGTTATATTTATCTGCCAAGATTCTGATGACGGGTTGGATGCCCCGGTAGAGATGCCGGAATCATTTTTAATTCCGAGTATTCATCATGCCGGTTTGCCGGAAGAAATCGCATTAAGTGATTTTGATTATGAAGACAGCTGGAAAGTAGGACTCGAATCTTTTGAAAAAATGCAGCAAGAAAAAAAGAATCAAAAACCATAGAGCTTTCTTGCATTGTTGGATAATAAATTTTCTAAAAGTTTTTCATCTTCAAAATATTCAAGAACTCTGTTTTTAAAGATTTCAAGATTATAATTGTAACTTTTTCTTGTATGATTAAAAGCTCCTACCGGGGCATCAGAACCCCATAGAATCCTGAAGGTTTGATTCCCCTTTTTTGTGCTGCACAAGCTTTTTATAAGCATAAGGGTATCATCCAAGGATTCATTTATTCTCTCAAAAGCAAAATCTATCCACGAAATATCGACATACAAATTGGCTTTTTCATTTTCAATGGAATCCAGTAATATCTCAATGGCTTTTTGATGGCATTCTTTTGGTCCGGTGGACAGATGCCCGAGGATTATAGGTACATCAGGAAATTCCTGAGCTTTTTTGTATATTAGTACGGGTGAAGAGAACCTTGATTTAATATGTCCTGAATGGTACAGACAAGGCTTTTTAAATTCTCTTGCTATTTCAAGATACTTATCATATTTTTCATTGTCTGCCGGGAGTCTCATATATTCGGGATGAATTTTAAGTCCTATAAAATCAGGGTATTTTTCAAGCAAATTTCTCATAGTATTGCTATCTTGACTTATATTCGGCTGGCAAACCGCAAGAGGTTTTAATTTAGGATACTTTCTTGTAATGTCAATCATTTCAAGGTTACAATCCAATTCTCTTTTAAAACTTTCAGGGAAAGCCGCGTCTATACCGTTAAGATTTGAGCATATTGCATAATCAACCTCTTGTATAATTTCCAAGAGATATTCCGGAGAAAAATCTCCCCAATTAGAGTTTCCGATGTGTGTATGTGAGTCTATTATCATTCTTTTTTCCCTTAAAATTTCTTTTCAAAATATACTGCTTTACATTGCTTTGGCTTAAAATCCAGGTTTAAATCTTTTACTGCAAAGCCGTCAACTTTTGTCATTTCTTTGGCGCCCGGAATAATTGATAAAAAGTAGTAACTGCCGGGCGGAAGCATTTTCAGTGCATTGTGGCAGCTTTCAATATCCAGGGTGCTGCAATGTATAATAATTGTATCAGAGGGTTGAATTCCTATCTTGTTGAGATAAATTTCATAATCAGTATAATCATGATTTAAAATTATTTTATCGGATTTTTTGAGATTATTTTTTAAGTATGCAGCTGCTTCTCTTGCATAAGAGTATGAAAACCCGGTTTGTTCCGGATAATAATTAGGGAGTGAATGTATCATTATGAGTGCAAGTAGAATTTTTATAGTGTTTGCTGCTCGATTTTCAATTGACGATAACATTATAATAAAGCAAGGAAGTACAAATAAAATTAACCTTGGTTGAACAGCGTATTTATGAACCAAGGAAGCAAATATAAGTAATACTACCGGAACAATCAGCAGCAGCTTTTTATGTAAATCGGACTTAGCAATACAATACCAAAAGAAAAAGCCCAGTACTATTAATCCTGATATAACGGATAAGAATTTTCCTGCTGCAAATAATTCTCCAAAACGAATAAAGAATCTTAATGGATGAGTTAAGCTTAAAAATCCGTAAGTTCTGCTCCAAAATTCTTCCATACTATTGTAATTCAGACCAAATACAAATTTTAAACTTATCAGATAATATATTACTCCGGAAAATACAAACGGAATTACTGTTTTTGTTGCAGATTTCCGGTTTTTTATAAACAATACTAAAAAGCCCGAGGCTATGATAAAAAATGAAGAATATGAAAACCAAGGAATTAATGCAATTACAAAAGAATAAGCTGGTTTTAATTTTTCTTGAGCAATTATTTTATAAAAAATTATCAGTAAGATAATTGAACATAATAATTCTGTAGAATACTGTTTAAATTGTGCACAATAAATAATTGCGCAGGGATTCAGATTAAAAAGTAAAAGTGACCAGAACATATATTTTTTGTTATTAAAGACGAGTTTAGAAAGATAATAAAAAGCCGGAATTGTGCATAAACCGGAGGCAAAAGGTATTATACGCAGAACCATGTCGCGGTAATAATCTGTTGCGGGATTAAATATATTTAACAAAAATTTGGAGGCAATGCTAAATCCCGGCGGTGCAGCCTGCATTCTATCTAATCCTCGTAATAATTCCCAGTAAGATTTTTCATAAATATTAAAAGCCAGATGAACTTCATCGCACCACAACGATTGATTGCGAAGAAAAATATAGCACCTAAACAAAATCCCAAGTGCTAAAATAACAGCCAAGCCAATTTTATAAACTCTATCTTTAATCATTTATCCTTTAACAGCTCTTGTTATAGCTTCAATAATTCTCTTGACTTTAACAACTTCGATTCCGGAAATATCATCCGATATGTCATTAGAATAAGGTATAATTATTTTTTTAAATCCGAGTTTTTGTGCTTCATTAATCCTTTTATCAATATGATTAACCGCTCTGATTTCTCCGGATAGCCCGATTTCTCCGACAATGGCTGTATGAGAATCAAAAACAACATCTCTAACGCAAGTAATTATAGCAAGAGCAATTCCTAAGTCTGCAGCAGGTTCAGAAACATCAATCCCGCCGATAACATTAACATAAACATCCTGTTTGGAGAGGTTAAGCCCGATTCTTTTTTCAAGAACTGCAAGTATTTGTAATACACGGCTTAAGTCTACACCGTTTGCAACTCTCCTCGGAGCCGGATAAGGAGTTGTTCCGACCAATGCCTGAATCTCTACCAAAAGAGGTCTTGTCCCCTCGCTTGTCACAATAATAGTGCTGCCAGGAGTCTGGGTCTGATTATATTCTTTCAGGAAAAGTTCACTGGGGTTAATTACTTCTGTTAATCCTTTTGCGCTCATTTCAAAAATCCCGACTTCAGAAGTGTTGCCGAACCTATTTTTAATAGAGCGTAAAATTCTATAAGTTTTGTATTTATCTCCCTCAAATTGTATAACAGCGTCCACCATGTGTTCCAGAACCTTAGGTCCCGCTATATTCCCTTCTTTTGTGACATGCCCGATAACAATAATTGAAATATTGTTAGTCTTGGCTACTCCCATCAATTCATTGCAGCATTCTCTTATTTGAGAGACACTTCCTGCAGAACTTTGTATCAAAGATGTGTAAATTGCCTGTATACTATCTACGATGACCAAATCCGGCTGCATTTCCAAAATATGTTTTTTAATTAATTCCAGATTGGTCTGCGGATAAATATAAAGGTTGTCAGATTGAACCCCTAATCTTTCGGCTCTAAGCTTAATTTGGCTGGAAGACTCTTCTGCTGAGATATAGAGGACTTTTTTACCATTCTTGCAAAGTGCGCCGCTTGTTTGTAATAAAATCGTGGATTTTCCAATTCCCGGATCTCCGGCTATTAAAACCAAAGAGCCTTGAACAATTCCGCCTCCTAATACTCTGTCAAATTCTGAAATGCCGGTAGATACACGTATCTCTGAATCCATTTCAATCTCACTGAGTCGTTTAGGCGGAGTATTGTCAGGAAGAATTTCGACACTTTGCGGGGTTTTATCTCCGCTAACTTCCTCAACAAAAGAACCCCAAGAACCGCATTCAGGGCATTTACCCAGATATCCTGCAGTTTCGTAACCGCAATTTTGACATACGTACTTGGTTTTAACTTTTGCCATCTCTTATTAATTCATAGGAATAATTAACTTTTGACCGATTGACAAAGCATTAGGATTAGCCATCTTGTTAGCATCTTGAATAGCATTAACTTTGTTCATGTCAAAAGAACCATAATATCTGATAACAATACTTTCTAAAGTATCCCCTTCTTTAACAATATATTCTTCGTTAGCAAGAACCGGAACGGTAGGTTTTGCAGAGGCTGCATCAGCAGGGATAAAAGAGAATTTGCCGGATTCAACCGTAGTTTTTTTAGGAGATACAACAATATCATCTTTTGGCGTTGAAAAACTGACCAAGAGACTTACTAATGTAGTGATAGCAAGTGTAACTATAACACCGACGACAAGTCCTGTTACAAAATATACCTGAGGGGCTTTTTCATTCTTGTTAGCTTTTACACCAAAAGACTGCCAAAGAACATCGAGTTCTTTAGTTTTATTTTGGGATTTGTAAAAGTTTTCATCCCGATGTTGTCGGTTATAACGGGATAACTTCTCCATCATGGCCACTTTTTCTTTTGTAATATTTGACCTTCTCAGTGTTGTACTATTCATATCACCTCATAAACTGCATGGAATCTAACCCTACCATACAATAGCAAACTTAACATAAAAAATGATTTTGCGCAAATTTGTAAAGTTTATTGTTAAATTATATTAAGCGTAGAAGAATATTTCCAAAATAGTTTCTTTAAAGTACTGACAGTGATACTTTTACCTTTTTAAATGCTTGCGGACGATTTTTATTATTCTTAACATTATTAAAATTGTTGACCAATGATTGTTATTTCCGTTAAATTAATAGCAAGTTATTTTTTTATGATTTTTAATCCCAGAAAAAGGAGTTTTTGATGCTCAGAATTAATTCTTACGAAAATTTACCATTTAAAATGAAAAACAATAAAGTAGCTGCACAAAAAGCACTTGAAAAGACAGCTCCGGAATTAAAACAGGAAATCTACAGAGGAATTAATGCTTTTTGTGATGCTACCCAGAGAAAGGGTATTAAAGGGATGGTGCAGCTTAATAAATTAGTAACAAAAAATATTCCGGACACTAAAAATCCAAGAAATGTTGTTAAAGAAAATCATTTATTTTTTTCAATAAAACCCGATAAAGCTTCAAAATCTACAAGTTTTGAAATTTGCATGCCGGAAAATGAAAAAAACTATGCAAATAGATTGAAAAGTATGCTTAATAACTGTATTGACTATTTGATAAACTAAAACCTAATCAAAAAGTGCTTGAATAAATTCCTTTGAGTCAAAGAGTTTCAAATCTTCCATCTTCTCCCCGACACCCACAAGTTTAACAGGAAGTTTCAGGTCTTTAGCAATCGCAAGAACGATTGCGCCTTTTGCTGAGCCGTCAAGTTTTGTGAGCGCCACAGCTGTAAGGTTAACGCAATCTTTAAAAACTTTTGCCTGAACGAGTCCGTTTTGACCTGTGTTAGCATCAATAACCAGAATACTCTCTCTTAGAGCTTCCGGCGCATTTTTATCTATAACTGTTTTTATTTTGGATAACTCTTCCATAAGGTTAAATTTATTCTGGAGTCTGCCTGCTGTATCAACGAGAATAACATCATAATTCTCATTTTTTGCTTTCTGGATTGCTTCATATACAACAGAAGCCGGATCCGCCTTATCTCTTCTTACAATATCTGCACCGGAACGCTTTGACCAGATATCAACCTGTTCTTCTGCAGCTGCACGGAAAGTATCCCCTGCCGCTATTAAAACTTTCTTGCCTTTTTCTTTAAAAAAGTATGCAAGTTTCCCGATAAGAGTCGTTTTTCCTACTCCGTTTACTCCTGTTATAAAGTAAATATTGAGTTCATTTTCTTTATAATCAAGCTCGCTTGAACCTGCCTCATCAAGAGTTTTATTGAACTCATTTAGCAAAAACTCTTTAACCTGAGACGGCTTAATTTTTGTTTGCCCGCGTAATTTATCCGTTAATTCGGAAGCGTAATTTACCCCCAAATCTGCACTTATCAAAAGATCTTCCATATCATCAAGCACAAACTCGGAAAACTCTTCTCCGTCGCTTACTGCATCCACAACATTCCCGACAAGGGCTTGAGCGGTTTTTGAGACAGTAGATTTAAGCTTGTCAAAAAAGTTAAACATAAATTAACCCTTGAGCCCGTTTTCTACTATAACTTTTGCAAGAATACCGTTTACGAAAGATGAAGAATCCTCAGTTGAATATTTTTTAGCAAGTTCAACAGCTTCATCAACAACAACTTTTACAGGGGCGCCTTTTGTAAATAAGAGTTCTGTAATAGCTATTCTTAAGATATCTTTATCCATTTTAACCAGTCTTGAAATATCCCAGCCTTTTGAAAACTTTTGTATCTGTTCATCGACAGCCTTATGATTGTTTTTATAAGCTTCTGCAATTTCGCTTGCATAATCTTTTACTTCGCTCTGGTTTTCCAGAGTTGTAAATTCAGCAATTTCTAATGCCATAATAGCCTTTTCTGCCACGTCAAGCATAGTGTCAACTTTTTCTATCATCTCATCCGTCATAGGAATCTGAACCGGTTTGTTTTTAGCTCCGATAGGACGGGATAAGTTTGATTCGTGCTCAGCTTCGTAAGTATCAAGAAACTCTTTTATATCAATCAATGAACCTACTGTAAGTTTTAATTCTTCCGAAGCTGAATTTGAAAGAATTCTTACAGACTTGAGCATAATATCTTCAAAATCTTTTTTTGAATAATGAGTTATTTCTTTTTCAAACTGTGAAAATAATATAAGCGCTAATTCTCTTGCTGCACGTCTTGCCTGCATTTTTTATCTCCTAAAATTTATTATCTTTTTTCATAATAATATCATAAAAACATGATATAATTAAGAAAAATAATTTACCTAGGAGGATATTATGGATAAAAAAAGACGTGCAATTATAATTGTAATTGATTCAATGGGAATCGGTGCAATGCCTGATTGCAGAGAGTTTGGAGATACAGAAAAGTGCAACACTTTAAAAAATGTCTGTGCTTTTAATAAAGGGCTTAATCTTCCTAACCTTGAGAAACTGGGCTTAGGAAATATTCAGGATTTTGAGGGAGTAAATAAGGTTTCAAATCCAATAGGGCAGTACGGAACTTTGCAAGAAAAATCAAAAGGAAAAGATACAACAACAGGACACTGGGAAATTGCAGGTTTGGTATCTGAAAAACCTTTTTCTACTTTCCCTGAAGGTTTCCCGAAAGAACTTATTGATAAGTTCATAGAAGAAACAGGCTGCGGCGGAGTTTTAGCTAATATACCGGCAAGCGGAACCGCTATTATAGAAAAGTTAAATGAGGAACACCACAAAACAAAGTTTCCGATTGTTTACACATCTGCAGACAGTGTATTCCAGATTGCACTTGATACCGATATGATTCCTCTGGAAACTCTTTATGAATGGTGCAGAATTGCAAGGCACTTACTTGATGAAGGAAATTATAATACGGCAAGAGTTATTGCAAGACCTTATAAAGTTATTGACGGAAAACCGACAAGAATTTCTAAAGACAGAAGAGATTATTCTATGGCGCCTCCTAAAAAAACTGTTTTGGATAAGGTTAAAGACTCCGGCTCTAAAGTTATCGGTATCGGTAAAATTGAAGATATTTTCTCAAAAGCGGGAATTACTCACGCCATTCACACCGGTTCAAACAAAGAGGGGCTTGAACTCACTCTTCAAGCAGTAAAGGATGAGCTAAAAAAAGAAAAAATGATTTATCCGGGAACAAATATAACGGACGAAACAAGAGAAATAATTTTTACTAACCTTGTTGATACTGATATGTTATACGGACACAGAAATAATCCTGAAGGGTACGGTAAAGCTATAGAAGAAATTGATACTTATTTGGAAAAAATCCTTCCTCTTATAGGCAACGACGATCTTCTTATAATAACAGCAGACCACGGCTGCGATCCGACAGTAGAAGGTACTGACCATACAAGAGAATTTGTTCCGGTATTATATTATTCTAAAGGTATTGAGCCGAAAGACCTCGGGCTTACCCTCGGGTTTGATTCTATTGCAGATAGAATAGATAAGTGGCTCTATGATTAACAGTTTTATTTTTCCGGATTAGGTTGTATAATAAATATGCACACCTGTAAGGTGGTTTTAATATGAAAATATAAGGAGAAAACAAATGAAGGTAATTATTGAAGATTCATGCATCGGATGCGGTGCTTGCGAATCAATTTGCGACGCAGTATTTCAGGTAGAAGATAAAGCAACCGTAAAAGAAGAAGGTATTGCAAATAACGAAAGCTGTGTAAAAGAAGCAGCAGATGCTTGTCCTGTAGGAGCTATTACGGTAGCATAACAGAAAATTA
Organism: Candidatus Gastranaerophilales bacterium; assembly: GCA_944323665.1. GTDB lineage: Bacteria > Cyanobacteriota > Vampirovibrionia > Gastranaerophilales > Gastranaerophilaceae > CAG-196. The sequence continues at coordinate 9,940 of CALUTN010000012.1, forward strand.
GAATTTAAAAATCCCTGAATTTAAATTAATTTTAAGTTCAGGGATTTTGTTTTGAAAATATTTATAATGAAAATGTAAATTTTTGTTAAAGTTTAACAATTTACACTAAAGTTTTTGGCAGATATGCCGTTAACAATCTTGTAAGGTAATTGAAAGGAGTATAAATATGTATTCAATGTGGCCCGGATGTTACAGTTTTAGAGACGAATTGAAGCTATTTATGCTGTTGATTAAGGATTGGGCAAATTCTATTGTGTTAAAAATTTACGAACTTGATAGTAAATTACATACATAAAAATTTCAACTCTCGAAATACGTACTAAAGCACTTAGTTTAAGTGCTTTTTTTTTCGTCTTTTTTTTGGTAGAATATTAGGAGAGATATTGGGGTGTAATATTTTCTTTGAAAGTATTACGGTTGAATTATGAAGAGAATATTTTTTCTAATAACGTTATTTTTTATATTTTTAATTCAGACATTAATACCTGTTTCAGCCGAAGGAGAGCCTTTAAAAATAGTGTCTATGCATTATGATGATTCTTCTTCCGTTGTTTATTTGACTTCAAAAGAACCCCCTTTAGATACGAAAGCTCTTTCTGATATAAAAATTGTGAAGCTTTCTAATCCAAACAGGATATATTTTGATATTGAGAATGCTGTTCTTATCGGAGATAAACAGCAGCTTGTTTTTGATAAAAGTGCTATTAAAGAAATTAAGCTTGCTCAGTTTGAGACAAATCCTGATATAGTAAGAGTTGTTATAACTTTTGAAGAGGACTTTGATACATCTAAAGTTAAATTGTTTACAATTGACGGTAACATAATAGTGCAGGCAGCCAAGCCGGCTCTAAAGAATGATTATTTTAATACTATTTACGATGAAAATACCGTTAATCCCATATACTCCAATATAGCAGCGAATTCACAATTTATTCAGAAAATAGCAATTCCGGCAGCTTCGCAGGTAAAAGTTCCGGCAAATGTAATGGATGATATTCAGAGAGCTTTTGAAAATTCTACTTTGCCGAATACTGACGGAAAGACTTATGATTCAACCGTTTCTGTTGACTTGTCATCTGATTTGAAACTTCGTACAAAGTATTTTATCAGCCAATACATCCCAAAAGATAATGGGCTTTTAGTAAGCGGTGTAGGACAAATTACGACAGCTAAGATGTTTTGTCTGAAAGAGCCGAACAGGGCGGTTATAGATTTGCCTAATACCTATCTTGATAAAAATATAAGGAACAAAGAAATAAATCTCTGTCCGGACGGCAGCTGTAAAGATACTGCTAAAATTGGTCAGTTTGAATATAATAAAGCTCGTATTGTTATTACATCTGATAAAGCTGATAAATATATGCCTGTTTATTCCCAAGACGGTCAGTCGCTTTTAGTAATTGACTCGGATAAGCTTAATCATACAACAATGGCTTCCAATATCTCAAATATAAATAAAGCTTTTGTCAGAAAAATTGATTCAAGAACAAATGAACTGATACTTTCTTTTTCTTCCCCGGTTGTGCATTCTATTCTGAGAACGGACAATTCTTTAAACTTTTTCTTGTTTAATGTCAAAAGTTATAATGAGATGGATATAATTAAAACACTAGGGAACAGCTATTACAAACAGTTTACGCTTTCTCTGCTGCCCAAAATAGGAGTTCGTGCTGCTATGCCAATCAATAAAGATGATATTGTAAAAGTAGAGCAGAGTATTGACGCCAAAGCATTAAAGATTACAATTATCCGTACTCAGCAGGAAATAAAAAACGAACGTCCCGTTAAAAAAGGTGCTACAAAAAATAAAGTTGTACTTGATGCGGGACATGGCGGAACTGATTATGGTGCTATAAAAGAAGGAATAAACGAGAAAGATATTACTCTTGATATAACACAAAGAGTTGATTCAATTTTGCGTTCGAAAGGTTACAAAACAGCTCTTACAAGAAAAAATGATACTTATGTTTCTTTAGAAGACAGAGTTAATTTCTCTGAAGATGAGGCGCCTGAAATTTTTGTAAGTATTCACGTTAACTCTGCTGTTTCAACCTCGCCCAGCGGTATTGAAACACACTATTATCACGATTACAGTAAAGACTTAGCAAATGTTGTGCACAAACATTTAATGAAAGAGATTGATACTAATAACAGAGGTCTTATAAAATCTAAGTTCTATGTTATAAATCATACAACCGTACCTGCAATTTTGTGTGAAATCGGATTTATTTCAAATGATAAAGAAAGAAATGAACTTGTATCCGAAAAGCGGAAAAAAGCAACGGCAAAAGCAATTGCGGAAGGTATTATGGAATACCTTAAAGGGGGTAAATAATAACCCCGCTCCTTAAGGAGAGAATATTGCGAAGTAAAAATTATGAAAGAGGTAAATAATAAATAATGAATATAAATTCTCCAATTGGTTTTTTTGATTCGGGAGTCGGCGGATTGTCCGTTCTCTCAAGTTTTAGAAAGGTTCTTCCAAATGAAGATATTATTTATTATGGGGATTTAAAAAATTTACCTTATGGGGACAAATCTCAGGCTCAAATTATAGGATTTTCTAAAAAAATTCTTGACTTTTTTGAAAAGCAGGGGGTAAAAGCCGTAGTTATTGCGTGTAATACATCTTCTGCTTTAGCTTATGAAAGTGTTAAAGACCATTACGGGTTTAAGCTGTATCCGGTTATCCAGTCCTGTGCCAAAGTTATTTCATCAATGCCTGTTAATAGAATCGGGGTTTTTGCAACTCAGGGAACAGTGACGTCCGGAGCTTATACAAGAGAGCTTACAAAATATAAGCCGGATTTAAAGGTTAAAGAGATAGCCTGCCCGCACTGGGTAAGTATAGTTGAAGGATTAAATAGCGATATTAATCCTGATGAAGATATAAAATCCAAACTTGAAGAGATGATGGAATTTTCTCCGGATAAAATAATTCTGGGGTGTACTCATTATCCGTATCTACTCCCTGTCCTTACGAAATTTGCGCCGAAGGAATTGTTCATTAACCCTGCTGATATTTTTGTTGATTATATAAAATCAGATTTGGGGGTAAATAGGCTTTTGAATCTATCGGCTTCCGAAGGGAATGAAAATTTTTACGTAAGCGCAAATCCCGAAAACTTTATAAAGCATTCCAAAATTTTCTATAATATAGATAAACAGGTTAACTTAGTATAGCAGAATTTTTTATCATTTACCCCTAGGCTCTTGAAAAGACTTCTGTATCTACATCATCAAAACTTTTATCAAAGAAAAATGCGCAGCTTGCAACCATAGCGGCATTATCCGTACAGTATTTCATCTGCGGAGCATATACATCATAGCCTAATTCTTTCAAGCTGAAAATCTTTCTCCTGATTTCAGAATTAGCTGCAACTCCGCCTGCGAGAACAACTTGGTTGTACCCTCTTTCTTCGGCAGCTTTTTTAACTTTTTTATACAAAGTCTCGGAAACACATTCCTGGAAACTTGCACAAATATCATTAACGGGGAGTTCTTTTCCGTCAAAACTTTTAACCAGCCTTAGCGCAGCAGTTTTCAATCCGCTAAAACTAAAATCAAACCCGCCGACTTTAGATTCAGGAAGCTTAAATGCGTGCGGATTCCCTTCCTGAGCACTTTTATCGAGTTTAGGACCTCCAGGATAAGGCAGCCCGATAAGCCTTGCTACTTTATCATAAGCTTCTCCGACAGCATCATCAATCGTTTCACCTATTATTTCAAGCTCAGAATATGATTTAACATCAATAATCTGGGTATGCCCGCCGCTAACCAGAAGAGCAATAAACGGCGGTTCCAGAGTTGTATCTATAAAATTTGCGCATATATGAGCATTTAAATGGTTAATTCCGATAAAAGGTTTGTCATATGCTAAAGCCAGAGCCTTAGTTGCATTTAACCCCACAAGCAGACATCCGACCAGCCCGGGACCTGCTGTCCCTGCAAAAGCTGTTATTTCTTGAGGCTTAATCCCGGATTGCTTAAAAGCCTCTTCTACAACAACGTTAACGGCTTCAAGGTGTTCTCTGGCAGCTATTTCAGGAATTACACCGCCGAATTTTTCGTGAATCTTTATTTGAGAAGCAACAACATTTGCTAAAACTTCTCTTCCTCCTTTAACAATAGCGCAAGCTGTTTCGTCGCAGCTTGATTCAATCGCCATTATTATGGAATTTTCGTCAATTGTAACAGGTTTGTTACTGAATAATGTATTTTTTATCTTTTTCATAGTAGCATTATAATACAAGGGGTAAATATTTAAAAGTTTACTCTTTCCCCAACAATAAGCAGGTCAGCAGTATGAAGTTTTTAGATAAAGCAAAAATAAGAGTAGTCTCAGGTCATGGCGGAAACGGTATGGTCGCATGGCGTCGTGAAAAGTACGTTGATAAAGGCGGACCGGCAGGCGGTGACGGCGGAAGAGGCGGCGACATATATTTTATCGGAGATGAAAATATGTCTACCCTTCTGGATTTTAAAATTAAATCAGTATATAAAGCGCAATCCGGTGAAAACGGCGGGATTAAAGGTATGCACGGCGCCTGTGCTAAAGACTTATTTATAAGAGTTCCGTTAGGTACAATAGTTCGGGATACAAAATCAGGCAAGATTATAGCGGATATAACAGAGTCTGAACAAAAAGTTTTGATAGCGAAAGGTGGAAGAGGCGGAAGAGGAAATGCCCGTTTTGCTACTGCGCAAAAACGTGCACCGCAGTTTTGTGAACCCGGAGAACCGGGGATTGAAAGAATTCTTGAGCTGGAACTCAAACTGATAGCAGATGTAGGTTTGCTTGGAATGCCTAATGCCGGCAAGTCTACTTTTATAAGCGCAGTCAGTTCTGCCCGTCCTAAGATAGCGGACTATCCGTTTACAACTCTTGTTCCGCATCTCGGGGTTGTAAAAAAAGCAGATGGAGGCTCTTATGTTATAGCTGATATTCCGGGGCTTATTGAAGGAGCTTCTGAAGGTGTTGGGTTGGGACACGAGTTTTTACGACATGTTGAGCGATGCAGATTCCTTGTTCATATTGTAGATTTGACTTCTGAAGACCCGGTTAAAAACTATATGACGATTAATAACGAGCTGAAAAAGCACTCGGAAAATCTTGGCAGCCTCTACCAGATTCTTGTTTTAAATAAAATAGATGCGGTTTCGGATGAAGATAAGGATAAATATATAAAAGAATTCCGGAAATATTCAGATGATGTTTTTGCAATTTCTGCCGTAACAAGAGAAAATATAGAACAGTTATTGTATTTTATATCTGATAAAGTGGATGAAATTCCTAAACCTGTTACAGAAATAGAAATTGAAGAAGATTTGGATGCTTATGATAATGATGACAGCGCATTTGAAGTTACTAAGCTGGATAAAAATACTTACCTGATATCAGGCGGAAAAATTAATCGTCTGGCTAAGGTTACTGATGCAAGAAACACTGAGCAGGTTATAAGACTCCAGAATATTATGAAGAGTATGGGCGTTTTTGAGGTTCTGCATAATTACGGACTGCAAAACGGCGATACCGTAATTGTAGGACACTTAGAACTCGGATATTATGATGATGAAATCTGGGGAGAGGGGAGCAAAGTCTAATTAAGTGAAAGCTGCAATTGAAGAAGCAAAAAAATGCGAAATAGATGTTCCGATAGGGTGTGTGATTAAAAGGGACGGGAAAATAATTGCATCAGCGCACAACAGACGGGAGCGTGATAACGATATAACTTCGCATGCTGAAATTCTAGCAATAAAAGAGGCTCAAAAAGTTTTAAAAACATCCAGACTCAACGACTGCGAAATGTATGTAACCTTAGAGCCTTGCCCGATGTGCGGCTGGGCAATAATCCAGAGCGGGATAAGAACTCTCTATTTCGGCTCATACAATCCTCAATATGGGGCAATCGAATCAGTCCTTAATTTACCTCTGCTTGCAAAATCCAAAATAAAAGTGTATGGTGGTATAGAAGAGGAAACTTGTAACAAAATTTTGGAAGATTTTTTTAAGAGAATAAGATGATTACAAAAACAGAGCTTGATAAACTTGTCGCTAAATACGAAACGGAAGAGTTTATAAAAGATGACCCGATACAATTTATACATCAGGGGAAATGCAAAGAGGAGTCCGAACTCTACGGGTTTATAGCTTCATTATTTGCTTACGGAAACAGAAAACTGTTTATCAAAAAACTGGAGGATATTTTTCAAAGAGCAGATAATGATATTGTTAATTATATTAAAAGCGGAGATTTTTCAAATCTTAAAGGTGTCGAATATCGTTTCTCAAAAGAGAATGATATTATTCCGATTTTTGAAATTTTAAATAAATTATATTCAGAGTCTAAAGGACTGGAAGATTTATTTAGTTATGCATTTAGTTCCGAAAATTTTCTCAAAACTGTTGTTGATTATTTTTATTCCCGAGCTCCCAAAACTGTTGGGCAAGGTTTTTACCACATGATTCCGAACCCTGCAAACGGAGGGGCTATGAAACGAATGAATATGTTTTTAAGGTGGATGGTCAGAAAGCCGCCTGTAGATTTAGGTATCTGGACATTTATGAAACCGAAAGATTTATTAATACCGCTTGATGTACATGTCGCAAGAGTATCAAGAAATATGGGACTATTAAAACGTAAAAGCAACGATTTTAAAGCAGTTTTGGAACTTACTGATAAATTAAAAGAATTTTGTCCTGAGGATCCTGTAAAATATGATTTTGCAATGTTTGCTTTTGGTGTAGAATTAAATAATAAAAGCTAGGAGATTGAGTTATGTTTGAGAATATGGATGAAAGGGCGCTTAAGTTTGGATTGGTTATAGCAGCAGTTGTTATAATATTTTCTATACCTTTTGCGGTTGTAACTTCCAAATCCCCTAAGAGTGATATAAAATTCCAACAACAGGAACGTTCTCTTAATGAGAGTGTTGAACCGTCTAATGTTGAAGAAGAAGTAATCGTATCCGAAGAATCGGAAGATGAGCCGGAAGAAAGAATTTATAAGGAAGAGAATGAGGAAGAAGCCAGGATGGAGGAACCTGTGCATGAAGAAAAATTAGAACCTCTGGAAACTCTTTCGGAAGAAGCAGCTTCGGCTAATGTGGAAACGGAGGAATTATCAGAATCGGAAAGCTTGATTAAGCAGGCAGAAAACCTTAAAAATGACCATGATTATGCCGGGGCAATTGACTTATATAAAAGAGCAGCGGAACTTTCCGAAGATTCTGCCATTCAGGCAGAATGCTATGAAGAGATGGCTATGTTATACGGTATGATAAAGCGTTACGGTACCGCTCTTGCCTATGCTCAAAAGGCGTATAATCTTTCTCCATCAACCGACAGAGAGCTTTTACTGGCAAGGCTTTACTACAAAACCGGCGATACAGATAAGGCGGCAAGGCGCGTAAACAATATTTTACAAAGAGATTTTACAGTTGACTGATAAAAATAAACAATTTACGGAAAGGAACTTTTTATGAAGAATAAGAACGGATTTACGTTGTCAGAGGTTGTTATAACTCTTGGTATTATCGGTGTGTCGGCGGCATTAATGGGAGCGGCTGTGGGTAATGCAATGCCGGATAAGGACAAAGTAAAGGTTTTGAACTTGCATCAATCTATTACAGCAATTACTGAAAATGTTCTGGGGAATATTTCTATATATTACAAGAAAGGTGTAGATGATACATGCGGTGGGCTGACCTGTCAATATACGCCGTTAATGGCTCCGTATAATACTTCGGCCTACAGTGGAATCGGAAAATATGGCAGTCTTTTGGCCGCTAATATGAAATTAAAATCAGGAGCAAGTGTTTCTGAAACAGGAGTTGTAACATTTACAACAACAGATGAGGTAAATTGGACTATTACGTGTAGTGAGACATCGGGAGCCCTGATTAAGGTGGATTTAGACGGCAGCGGAGGCAATAATTGTTCTTATAGTTCCACCTGTACAAAGCCGGATAGCTTTACTTTCGCTGTTGACAAGTACGGGAAAATAACAGCTAACGATCCGTTGACTGCCGCATATTTGAATAATCCTCTTAAAATGAATGATAAGAAAAACGATTATAAAACAGCCAAAAGTGACAAAACCGAGTATAAAACTACACCCTAAAGTAACAATATAAGAAGGCAATAAAAAAGGAACCTGCAAAGGTTCCTTTTTTCACTACATCAATCAGATTAACCTCTGATATTGAGTTCCTTAATCAAACTTCTGTAACCTTCAAGATTCTTAGATTTTAGGTAAGAAAGAAGTCTCTTTCTCTTACCAACCATCATCAAAAGCCCGCGTTTTGTAGCAAAGTCTTTTTTGTTGGATTTCATGTGTTCTGTAAGTTCAGAAATTTTTTGAGTAAGCATAGCAATTTGAACCTCTGCTGAACCTGTGTCTTTGGAATCAGCTCCGAACTTTGCTATAATCTCCTGTTTGTTTTTCAAATTGATAGACATAGTTTTTCCTTTTTGTTGAGTGTCATATTGGCGTAAGCACTCTACAAGATTGATGTTAATACAGTCAAAATAAAAAATCAAGAGGGGGATAAGTACAAAGCAGCGGGGAAAGCATTTACTTTCCCCGCTGTTGTTCGGTAATTAAATTTTTTATTAAAGTTCTGCTAAAGCTTCATTATAAAAATCGACGAATTTTTCAATTACTGCGTCTTTGCTGACAAAAATTCTGGTAAATCTTGAACCTGCCAGTGTTAATACATTAAATTGTATCCAACAATCATTGTTATTTGCGCGTGATTGCTCGTAATCCAGATTCCTCTTAGCTGTTTTTCCTTTATAAGAATAACTTTCTGTATATGTGTCACCATCAAATTCAAAACTTGTAGTATATGTTTTTTCTCCAAGTCCAACGCCAACTCCATCGACAGAGTTAATGTATGCAGTAAAAAATGAGATTGTTTTTTCTTTGGCTGTTTGAAGAGCCTCGCTGTTATACTTTCCTGTATTTAACAAAGCTTCTGCAATTTCTCTGGCGAAACTTGAAACCAGTCCAATTGCTTCATTTTTTGCACCAGCGGTATCTACATTACCTTTATTACTGCAATCATTTGTTTTCAAGTAACCAGAATCATCACCTGTATAACCTAAGTCTTCAAGGGTATCATCTTCCAAACTCAGGGTATTTTTGCTAACTTCTTCAACAGTAACAGTAATAGAAGTAGTAGCAATTTGTACACCATCAACAGAAGCAGAGATTTGGACAGTAAAGGAGCCTTTCTGATTAGCGGAGACAGAGAATGGGTAAGACCCGGAAACAGAGCCATCGCCGGCGGTAACAGAAGCGGAATAAGATATTTTGGAAGCATCCAATTTTTTATCACCGTTCATGATATTAGCAACGGGTTGAATAGAAGCAGAGCCGCCGACAGAGATAGATATGTTATTATTACCGGACCAACCGGAGAAGGAAAGATTAGCCGGATCAACGACATCCTCAATATTAGCGAGGACAAGCTCCATATACGCATTTATTTCAGAGGGGG
>CALUTN010000013.1 GCA_944323665.1 Candidatus Gastranaerophilales bacterium
GGAACTGGTAAAACTACATTATCAGCAGATCCTAATCGTAAATTAATCGGTGATGACGAACACGGCTGGTCACCTGATGGTGTATTTAACTTTGAAGGCGGATGCTATGCTAAATGTATCAACCTCGATCCTGAACACGAACCTGATATTTATAATGCTATCAAGTTTGGTTCATTGGTTGAAAATGTTGTTATGGATCCGAATACCAGAGAATTTGATTTCTGTGACGGTTCATTAACAGAAAACACCCGTGTAGGATATCCTATTAACTATATTAACAATGCACAAATCCCTTCAATGGGCGGTATTCCAAAAGTTGTTGTATTCTTAACAGCTGATGCATTCGGTGTTTTACCTCCAATTTCAAGACTTGATAAGAATGCTGCAATGTATCACTTTGTAACCGGATTTACTTCTAAATTAGCAGGTACAGAAAGAGGTGTTACAGAACCGCAGCCTACATTCTCAACATTATTTGGCGAACCGTTCATGCCGATGGATGCTTCTGTATATGCTAAAATGCTCGGTGAAAAACTTGAAAAATATGGTACAAAAGTTTATCTTGTTAACACAGGATGGGCTGGCGGAAGTGCATCTTCAGGTGCTAAGAGGATGAAGCTTGCTTATACAAGAGCTATGGTAACAGCTGCTCTGAACGGATCTTTTGATAACATTGAATTCAAACACCATGATGTATTCAATGTTGATTATCCGACAAGCTGTCCGAATGTTCCGGATGAAATGCTTGATGCAAGAGGTCTATGGGCTGATAAGAATGCTTATGACGAAGCTGCTAACAAGCTTGCTCAGATGTTTGCAGATAATTTTGCCGCTAAATATCCGAATATGCCTGCTGAAATTGTAGCTGCCGGCCCTAAACCAAAAGCATTTTCAATGAACTAGAATTTGAAAAGCAAAAACAGCCGGGATTGATTTTCAGTCCCGGCTGTTTTTATTTGCATTACCTTATACATCTTATATAAAATCATTAACTTATATGAGGTTAAAAGATTTAAAAGAATATATAATACGATAGGGATTACCATATCTTGAGGGAAAACTATGCCAATAGAAGGATTTGATTATAAGGGTTTTGCAGCATCCATGGCTGAACAGGCTAAGGAGCTTGTTCCGGCTGACCTGCAAGATAGAGAAAAAGAATATATTGTAAAGACTCTCGGTAATTTTACTCTTTTAGCGGGTGAAGCTTTATACAACGATACAGCGCTTAATCTAACACCTGAACAGGCGGTATTTATAACTCAGATTATTGCGGAATGGTCTTTCCACAAATCGATTGACCTTATACATTCAGGCATTTTGCCGCAATACTGGGATAGTATTATGCAGAAGATTGCATTTACTATTTTTGAAGTTGCCAAGCAGGCAGTTATAAGAAAAATCCCTCAAGACCAGCTGCTGCAAGCTGTAGAACACCACGTTATTAAAGTCTATAAGCAAAGCATTGAAGAACTTGAGTCAAAAGGCGTAATTGACGAAGAAACAAAAAATCGTGCCGAGAGCCAGTCAAATATAGACGAAATGGCAAAACAGGCACAGGAAGAGCAGCTAAAACGCCAGCAGGAAATGGCTGCAGAGGCGGAAAGAAATCGAGAGGCTGCAGAAAAAAGACGTGAAGAAAGACGAGCACAGAAGAAGGCTGAAAAAGCTATGGCTTCAGCTCCGCAAGGTATAAGCAATAAACAAATGAAGCTTATGTCTTTGGCTCTTGTGCTTAAAATCCTTTCACAGGATAAAGTTACCACCATACTTAATAAGTTTGATTCAAATGACTCTTTGGCAATATCCCAGTATATGAACATGGCAGATTTGGAATCTAAACTTGATGGGGATTTAGTAACGGACTGTCTTAAAGATATGAAGAATTATCTTCCTATTAAGAAGAAACTAACAAAAGACAACGTATTATTTGATCTTTTACAAGTTTATAAAAAAGTTCCTCGTGAAAAGGTCGAAAAAGTGATTAAAAATGAGAGACCTCTTGTTAAAAGATTTATCTCACAAACTTATGACGGGGAATACGGAGAGATGCCGCTAAAAGTTGCTGGAATTATTGCGCAATATATTGAAGAAAGTATATAATATTAACTATGATTATTAAAAAACGTAATCAAAAATTGAGGGAGGGGAAAAAGCCAAAGGAGCAGGTTCAAGAACTTGCTAAACCTGAAATCCCAGAATATAAACCGGATGAGGTTTCTGCTGTTCAAGAAGAAAAGCCGGCAGAAAAACCGAAAGAGCCGGAAATTGACTTGTTTGATATTGAAAATATTGACTTTACGCAGCGGCAAGAACGAAGAAGAGGCTCCAGGAGAAGAGGTTACAGAAGAATTGATGACCGTAATCTTGTTTCCCGTGCTCAAGAGGAGTCCGAAAATATTAAAAAATCGGCTTTTGAAGAAGGTTACAGAGCAGGCTTGGAAAAATGTAATGCAGATTTGGAAAAATTCAGGCAATCTCTTAATGCTTTCATGACTGCTAAGAAAGATGTGTTTGAGTATATTGCACCTGATATTTTAGAGATTAGTGTTGATATAGCAAAAAAAATTATTAAACGTGAAGTTGATGCGGATCCTCAAATACTTATAGATACTATAGTTGATATTTTGAAAACGACATCTAAAAATGAACCCAAAATTATTATCAGGGTTCGTCCGCAAGCAGTACAATTTATTAAAGATACTATTCCAAATATTACCTATCAGTATGGTATAGATTCAAAAATAAGTATTGTTGCAGACCCTTCGGTGGAGGAAGGCGGATGTATATTCCAGACTAATAATGGTATTGTGGATGCCTCAATTGACACCCAAATAGAAATCATTAAAAAAGCTTTAGAAGGTATGTAATGGCACAAGAAGGAGCAGGTTCAAAACCAATATCAGAAATATTTTTGGCATTATTCATAATGACTCTGGTTTTAATCCTCATTATAGAGATGCCGAATTGGGTTATCAATTTTTCAATAAGCTTAAATATAACCCTTGGTATTGTGCTGCTTATGATATCTTTGTATGTGCAAAAGCCTCTGGAATTAGCAGCTTTCCCTTCAATTATCCTTATCGGTACAATGTTCCGTTTGGTGTTATCAATTGCATCGACCCGTCTTATTCTCGCAAAGGGCGATGCCGGTGAGGTTATTCACGCATTCGGAACTTTCGTTACAGGCGGGAATATGATTGTCGGAGGTGTAATCTTCCTTATTATTACTGTTGTACAGTTTATGGTTATTACAAAAGGTGCCGAACGTATTGCTGAAGTTGCTGCACGTTTTGCATTAGATGCTATGCCCGGTAAGCAAATGACTATTGATGCTGACTTTAACGCCGGATTGATTTCTCCGGAAGAAGCTGTAAAGCGGCGTGAAGACCTCCAGAGAGAATCAAGTCTCTTCGGTTCAATGGATGGTTCCATGAAGTTCGTAAAAGGTGATACTATTGCAGGTATTATCATTGTAATAATAAATATTGTCGGAGGATTAGCAATAGGCTGTCTTGTCAACCAAATGCCAATTGCAGATGCAGTCAGCAAATACACTGTCCTAACCATTGGCGACGGTCTTGCATCACAACTTCCGTCTCTTTTGATGTCAATATCTGCCGGTATTGTGATGACACGTGCATCTGCCGGTAATAACTCATTGGGCGGAGATTTAACCTCACAAATTCTTTCTAAACCGTATTCTCTGTTTTTTGCGGCTTTGTTTTTAGGGTTAATTACCGTAACATCACCGATTACGGGGCTTCCATTTTTCCCGTTCCTTATTTTTACAATAATTCTTGCTGTTGCAGGCTTCTCTGTCCTTGTTAATGCGGATGTTCAATCCCAATTGGGGCAATTAGAAAGTGTTCGTCAGAATATGCAAGACTTGGTTAACCCGAATAAGATGTATGAAAGACTTGGCGTTGATGTTTTGAGCTTGCAGGTAGGCGCCGGGCTTCTCGTTATTGCGGATCCTGATCAAGAAGGTCAACTGCTTGCTAAAATAGCAGCTTTACGTCAAAGAGTTACTGATGAGCTGGGTTACATATTACCAAATATCCGTATTATGGACTCTTCTGCCTTGGAAGCTAACGAGTATGTTATTTCCATACGTAACAATGTTGTTGCTTCCGGATATGTTTATCCGGGTAAATATATGGTTATTGCTGACCAATGGGATTCTGTTAAAAAGACAATTCCTGAGGATGCAATTGTTGGAGTTGATCCAACGTATCAAACTCAAGCATACTGGATTAGTGCGGAAGATGCAAAGGCAACTAAAAATGTTACGGCTGTCGATGCTACGGATGTTCTGGTTACACACCTGCAAGAATGTGTACGTAAGCATGTAGATGAAGTTATGACAAAAACAGATGTCCTCAAGCTTATGGAACTTGTCCGTTCGCAAGACCCTACTCTTGTTAACGACCTTGTACCGGCGATTATTTCTACAAGTGACTTAAGGAAAATTTTTGTTAACCTGATAAGAGAAAAAGTCTCTATTAAAGATATCATATTTGTATTTGAACGTCTTTGTGATTATGCAAGATTCTCCAAAGAACCTGATATATTATCTGAGCGTTTGAGGGCTGCACTGGGACGTCAAATTTGTTTGAATAATGTTGACAGAGATAAAGTTCTATATGCGCTTACTCTTTCTCCTGAATGGGAAAAAACTCTTGATGACAGCTGCCAGAGAACAGAGCTTGGTACAATGTTTCTCTTGAATCCAATGCAGGTTCAGGATTTAATTGAATCTACTGCAATGACACTTATGCGTGCACATCAGGCAATCGGATTACAGCCGGTAATATTATGTTCTCCCAGAATCAGGCTTCCGCTCTATCAGCTGCTGGAACGTCATATTCCAACTATTGTTGTTATTTCTTATTCTGAACTTATTACCGATATTAAGGTTGAAGCTGTTGATACAATAGGCGAATCCGGAGGTTATTAGTATTTACAAAGTTAAGGATTCAAGTATTTTTTGCAGACTTTGTTACATTACTTTACAATACCTCTCAAAAAAGGCAATTTCTTAATCGAGAAATACTTTATATATACAAGAGATATAAAATAAACTAAAATTCCAAATAAAGTCTATGATAATGAGGCTCTTATTTAGGTTTAGTTTTAATGTCTTTTTAAAATTGAATATAGAGTATTAATGTAAATAAGGAGAGCAGCTTATGGCAATCGGAGCTAGAGATTTTATTGACAAATTACTGGTAGAAAAGTATGCACAGGAAAAAGTAGACAATCATGAAGCGGATTCGTTAGTTTCAAAGGTTTCGGCGGGTGAGATGATGTCGGCGATGAATAATTTTGCAAATAATTATAGAACTATGCTGGCATTGAATAACAGGCTGACAATGGTTTGTTACGGAGTCGTCTCAAAATCTGCCAAGTATGTGGTTACAGAAGCAGTTTAGATTAGCATAAGCCTCTTCTTTTTTATAATAAGCAGACAGCCTTTAGGCTGTCTGTCTTAATTTTAATCATCATTTATACTGAAATATACATCTTTTAACCGCTTTTTACTTATATGAGTATAAAGCTGAGTAGTTGAAACATCACTATGTCCAAGAAGCTCCTGGACTACTCTTAAATCAGCGCCGTTTTCCAGCAGGTGAGTTGCAAAACTGTGTCTTAGGGTATGAGGAGATATATTTTTATGTATCTTTTTACCTTGAGTGTGTATGAAAGTGTATACGTCTTGTCGATTGATAAATCTGCCGGATTGATTTATTAAAAGTTTTTTTGAAGTAATATTGTATTTTTTTAAAACAAACTCCCTCATCGTATAATAATCTTCAAGAACTCTTTTTGCCTCATTTCCCATTGGGATAATTCTTTCTTTTGAACCCTTTCCGAAACACCTTATGTATTTTGAATTTATATCAATATCAGTAATTTTCAGGTTAACAAGCTCGGAAACTCTGAGTCCGCAGCTGTATAAAAGTTCCATAATAACATGTTCAAGCGGATTTAAATTGTTGTGAAGCATTTCTTCCACTTCTTTTAAAGTTATAACTTTAGGAAGTCTTTGGGGGACTTTGGGCTGTTCCAGAGTAGATGCAGGATTTTTACTTATTATATTCATTGCATAAGCCCACCGGAAAAAACCTCTTAGCGATGCAACTTTTCTTATAATACTTGTTGGAGCGAGATTTCTTTCTTTAAGATTACGTACATAAAGATTAATATCTGTTCTGTTTACATTGACAACCTCTTTTCCGTCCAGACAACCGCTAAAATCATAAAGGTCTCTTCTATAAGCATCTATAGTATTAGAAGAAAGTCCTTTTTCAAGCTCTATGTATTCAAGATATTGAGATATAATTTCATACATCCTTACAACCTTAAATAAGCTTCTCTTACAATGTAATCCTCAAGAGCTTTTTTGTCAGCGATTGTTTGTTTAGAATCGTTGTTTATTATACAAAAACCATATTTTTTACCGCTCTTAGAAACTAAATACCCTGCAAGTACACTGGAATTTCCGATAGCTCCTGTTTTAGCTTTAAGAGAATTTTTCATAGGTAATAGTCTGTCGGTTAAACTTCCTTCTCCTGGTGATGGCAGGTGTTCCATAATTTTGTTATCTTTATTGAGGATAAGGAAATCCACAATAAAATTTGTTGAGACGAGGTTCGCGCCGGAGAAGTTATTGTCAGGGATTTTGATTCCGGAGGTATCTAATTTGTTTTTTGTACAATATTTGTTAAATAATTCAATTTCTGCTAATGTTGTTTCTGATTGAGTAGCACGGTATTTGTTAACGGCAAGTACGGATAATGTTTCATAAACAAGGTTATTGCTGCTTTTTAAAATATCATCCAATGCTCTGTTCAGATCGTGCGTAATTTTATAAACAAAAGCATCAGAGGCTTTTATCTGAGTTTGCGCAAAAGATTCCTTTAAATAAATTTTATGATTTTCCAATGCCTTTCTTAATTCTATCTTAAAGTATCTTTTTATATTGGGAATAGGAAAGTGTTCCTTAACCGGTTTTCTGGAAATTGTTCCTGAAATTTCCAAAATATCAACCACGCCGGACTTTCTTTGTACTGTCTCAATTTTTGTGATATCAGATGTTATAACATTATTTAATATCAGCACCGGATACTTTACAGCATTCAAAATAACGGCATTTTCTCCCGGTTTTGGTGCGGGCATTATTGTAATTTTCATAGTGTTATTATTCAGGTTATATGCACTGGTTCGCAGTTCGTTAGAATTAGGATTATCAGCACCGGATATAATATCTGTTTTCAAAACACTGTCATCAATATAAACCTTTTGGGCATCTGCATCAATTTTATTTACAAGGTCTTTAAGATTGCTTGAAGAGAGGTATGGATCTGCCCCGAGTTTAATAATAAAAGAATTTTGATCTCTTGAATACAGTTCGGTTGTAAACTCATAGCTGTCACCTAATATTTCGACTATAGGTACAAGGACAAGAAGATTTTGTACGGGTGCTGCGGGCATAAGTTTATAAGTGTTTTTGGAATAAAAGGATTTTCCGGTATCAAGTTCTTTTATTTCAATAGCTATATCCGACTGGTTAACACCGGAATCTTTAATGATATTTCCGAAACCGTTTTTAACCGGTTTTGCTTGAACAGAAACCTGGAGAAAAAATAACATTAACAAAAATGTTAGTAATTTTTTCATAAATTTATATACTCCTTTAATATATAAGCTTTATTTGTTTTTTCTCCGCCAAAGACCATGCCAGTATACTTTATCATATTCACCCGGAGCTCTTTTTTCGAGTTCTTCAAAACTTGCCTGAAGTTTTAATCTTGCTTCCTCATCTGACTTATCATCGCCGTCATGGGGAACATAAATAGGGTCGCCATATAGGTTAATAAGTCTTACATCTAAAATAGGAAGTCTAAATTTATCCCAGGATGGGAATTGAGCAAAATTAAAATTTGTGGAATACCAATAGATAGGAACGATTGGCACTCCGGCAAGTTTTGCAATTTTTATAACCCCGTCTTTAACCACCTTTGCGGGTCCTCTTGGGCCATCAACCATCATTGCACAGTTTTCACCGGATTTTAAAGCTTCAATCATCTGTATTGTAGCTTCAACAGCACCTTTTTTCCCTTTGGAACCGCGAATAAGCTTAAATCCCCATTTGCCTACAACTCTGGCAATGACTTCACCATCCTTTGAACGGCTAATTAAAACATTCGTTTTTGCACGGTTTTTCAGCCCGTGAATGCAGCATTGATGTGCGTGCCACATTGCATATATACAAGGCTCAACCTCGGGATTGTTTACTTCTACAATATGTGTAAAAAATTCCTGAATTTTGAAAATTGAATAAACTAAATCTGATAGCTTTCCTACATTATTCTTATTTAACAATCTTACCATTCTTAAATTATACTATAAAATTTTTCGGATGTGTTATACTGTTTTTATTCGGAGGGTTTATGAAAAAAATTAAGTATTTGGCAGCTGTTTTGTTTTTAGTCCAATCACTAGCTTTTGCTAATTATAATGATGTTTATATTGCAGATATACAATACGATTGGATTGATAAATCAATGGTTGAAAAAGAAGCTATTATAAGCGAGATAAGAGATATTATTTTTGAAGATGAGCTTATTAAAATTAAAGATATGAAATCACAGTTCAAAGACAGGTTAAAAGACAAAGAACATTTGGATCATTATTATGCGGCTTCAGCCGGCTATGAGGAGTACGGTGATTATAATCTTTCAGCATTTTATTACGGCAAACGAAAACACATATATATGTATGCACTGCAAGATAAAAAAGATTTATCAAAGGCATATTATTATGATGCTTTAGGAAAACTCAGATATGTTGATTTTATTTACGGTGATTATCCGGACTATCCGTATTATTCTATTCAATACCGTATCTCAGGAAAGCCGATAAGTGCAATTTATTTTGTATCAAAAGATACCCAATATCTATATGAACCCGATGGAACCTTTAAAGGTGTCTGGTACAAGCATAACCTTTACGATGAACATTCGGATATAATTTTAACAAGGACGGCATATTAATATGAAATATGAGGAAGAAATCGGTAAAATATTAACTCAAAAAGGATTAAAAATTGCCGTTGCGGAATCCTGCACCGGAGGACTTTTGAGTTCAAAATTAACTGATGTCGGCGGGAGTTCCTCATATATAACCTTGAATCTTGTAACTTATGCAAACGAAGCAAAACATAAAATGCTTGGAGTAAGTAAGGACACTTTGTCTAACTTTGGTGCAGTGAGCAGAGAATGTGCTTATGAAATGGCAACAGGTCTTTTTAGTTTAACCGGCGCAGATATCTGTGTATCAACAACAGGAATTGCCGGTCCTACAGGAGGCAGCAAAGAAAAACCTGTAGGGTTAATGTATTCTGCTATATATACTAAGGATAAATCTCAGACGTATAAAATTCTTCTGGCGCCTGATATACAAAGAATACGTATGAAAGAAATGTTTGTGCAAGAGGTTTTAAAAAATATTTATGAATTTATCAAATAAAAAAGAGGTTTTTTAAACCTCTTTTTTATTTCTATAATTTTTCCGGATTCCTTAGCGGTATTAACCTATCTAAATCTGTGTTAACACTGAAATAGAATCTTGCGGTATTTTCGTTGTAATCTCTTCCGAGCGGGAAGCCTAGACCGACTTGAGCGGAAATCCAATCTGTCAGATTCATATAGAAGCCTGCACCTACGGCATGTAGGAATGATTGCGGATAATCATAAACATTGCCGTTTGTTCCAATCCAGCCCCAATCATAGAAGACCGCCAATCTCAGTCTATCATCAAGCCAAGGCCAAACTCTATCCAACATAGGAATTGGTGTTCTGAATTCAATAGTACCGGAAACGCCGTAATCTCCGATTAATTCAGCAGGCTGGTAACCTCTGAGAGTGTATGGCCCGCCAAGCTGCATTTGTTCAGCTGCGAATAATTTATTAGGTGAGTACTGACCGCCGACTCTTACAACACCCATGCTTCTCTTAAATAATCTCTGAACACGGGTAGCATTTGCTGTAAACTTAACAAATGTTGTATCTTGAATGGCACCATGACCGTCTCCGCCGACACCAAAGTCGAATCCAAAGCTTCCAATCCATCTGCCGTAATCGTCGTCAGTCATACCATATAATCCTGAACGCCATACTCTTAAGTTGTAATCAGAAAGATATGTTCTTGTGGAATTATTTAGGAACGTGGTATTTGCATTAAGGAAGTCTATACCTGAATATACAAACAAATCTGATTTAGCAGTTTGTACAAGAGGATGTGTTAATTTAAAGAAATAGCTTTGAGCATTACCTTTTACGCCAAGACTCTTGTACGGCCCGCCTAATCTAACATGAGAATCAGAGAAGTCAAATGACAATCTGGTTCCGTAAGATGATACCGGTAATGAATATCCGGCCATCCAGCCTGTTGCACCTGAGGACAATATGCTGCCGCCATAGATTTTATCTCCAAAACCGGTTAGGTTATCCATACCGACTACAAAAGAAGCCCGTTGGGCGCCGGTGTAAGAACGACCGTAATCATCCCAGGCAAAACCGAGGTTTACCGGGAATCTGTCACGGACATTCAGTGTAATTGCCGTGTTTTCTTCACCTTCAGATTGACGCTCGACTTCAGTTTCTATCTGAACATAATCTTCACGGTTAATTTCTTTCATTGCTCTTTGAAGGTTTTTAGCGTTAAATACATCTCCTTCTCTTAAACCGGCTTTGCCCATTATAATATGTCTTAAATACCACTCGCGGGTCCATTTTTCACCTTCAATATTTAATTCGCCAACTTTACTTTCAATAATTTTAATTGTTGCAACACCATCAACGATTCTCTGTGGAGGAACCGTTGCATAGGAAGTTAAATACCCCTTAGAATGATAGTAATTGGTGACTTTTGAACAAACCTCCAGGAGTTCGTCAAAGAAAATATCTTCACCAATAACTTCCAGCCCTAATTTTTCAAGCTCTTCCGTAGGAATTTGCGTATTGCCCTCAAAATTTATACGTTCCAAAAGGAAATGGGGATTATAAAGAACACCTTCTCTCGCTACATCTTCTTCTACAGTAGCATCATATATCCGGTCATCTTTTGTAACTTCATCAAGAGATTGCACGTAGCTCCTATCTATCTGATAGTTATTAATCTGCTGCTGCTCCATTTTATTGAAAGCACCTGCATCATAGCCATGCATTGTATTTAAATCCAACCCGCCGGTAATAGGGTCTGCCATAGCTTTTCCGCCTGCCATTAGAAACAATACAGCGCACAGATAACAAATTTGTTTTTTCATAGTATCCAAATTCCTAATTTTTTTTTTCATTATTGGGTTAAAATCTTAGTACTCATCTAACATTATATTGCATTTAAAAACATAAATACAATTAAATTGCCAGATTGTAACAAAATATTAAGCCTTAACCAATTAATTTTACCATATTAGCCGGGTTGTGTAAAGATTTGTTACAATTAAAAAGCTACATCATATAGACGATTTTTTTATTTTTTTGAAATAAAATCCAGGACTCCGTTAATAAAAGTCAAAGGGTGTATCGGGCATCCGGGAATATATAAATCAACGGGGTATTTTTCCAAAAAGTCTCTGTTAAGTTTTGAAGAATTCTGAAACACTCCTCCGGAAATTGCACACGCTCCGGCTAATATAACAATTTTAGGAGCCGGGGTTGACCTATAACAATCTTCCAGGGCATAAGCCATATTTTCCGATATAGGCCCTGTTATGACCAAACCATCAGCATGTCTTGGTGACGCAACAAAATCTATTCCGAACCTTCCCATATCAAAATTACAGTTAGAGCAAGCATTTAGCTCCATTTCGCATCCGTTACAGCCGGCAGCAGATACTTGCCTTAACTTTAGTGATTTAGAGAACACTCTTCTAATTTCTTTTCTTGATTTAATTGCGGCTTTTTCAAATTCCTCAGGTGTCATATTTTCTGTAATAATAAGGCTTTCTCTTTGCGTTGCAGAAAGTTTATAATAATTACTAAATTGAACGGATTGACATTTGCAAGCTCCGCATAGCGTACATTTACCTAAGTCTATTGAAAGCGGATTTGTTTTTAAAGCACCCGCAGGACAAACATTTTCATTGGCATCTCCGGCATTCTTTAATATCGGAAATCCTCTGAATTGTTCTCTCATCGGCGCATTTTTAATATCCGGTATAAACTGTTTTCCCTGAAAATATTTTAATTTTAATGTGTCAAACATCTCATTTTCCCTTTAATTCTCTATAAATCATTTCCGCAGTACGAAAGATTAAAACTCTTGTTACAGAGCGGAAAATCTGAAACTCCGTTATTTCTTACCGCAAGTGCAAGCATATACCAGTTATTGAAAGACGGATCTTTTATTTTATATCTTAAAAGTTCTCCGTTCGCGCCGGTAAGAGCTGTATGTACAATTTCCCCTCTCCAGCCTTCTACAATTGATATAGCCAGTGAATTTTTTTCAAGCTGCTTACAGGGAGAGGTTATTAATTCATTGCTGTTATATTCTTCCAATTTAGAAAGAAGTTTTTTAATTATTTGAACGGATTGTTTAACTTCTTTGTGTCTCAGTTTGAATCTGGAATAAACATCTCCCGTTGCCCTAAAAGGTGTGTTAACATCAAGAGAAGTATACCATTTGTCATTAAAATCAAATCTTGAATCTAACTCAATTCCGGAGGCTCTGGCGGCCATACCAACGCCGCCTAATATTTTAGCGTTTTCTTTGCTTACGACACCGGTTCTTTCAAGTCTTGAAAGAACTGTAGGAGACTTAAGCATTACTTTTGTTGTCCTCTCAACGGTTTTAGACACATCATCAAGCATTTTAACAATTTTAGCTGCCATATTTTTATCAATATTAAAATTTACGCCGCCGACATTTATTAAACCTCTTCCAAAACGGCTTCCGGAAAGTTCAAGCATAGTATTGATTACAAGAGTTCTTGTTACACCAAAAATTGAGGCTCCCATTAGATATGCAATATCTCCTGCTATTGCACCCATATCACCAATATGAATCGCGATTCTTTCCATCTCAAGGGCTATTCTTCGGATGATTTGAGCTCTTGGTGATACGGAAGTGTTTGAAAGTACTTCCATAACTTGTGAGTAGGCCATGTTATAAGCAATAACAGAGTCTCCGCATATGGACTCGGCCAGCCTGTTGTTATATTCTTTTGTTTTCAAAAGTAATTCTTCAACACCTCGGTGCTGATATCCAAGCATAATCTCAAGGTCATAAACTTTTTCTCCGTGGCACATGAATCTGAAATGACCGGGTTCAATAACTCCGGCATGAATGGGGCCGACAGCTACTTCGTGGATTTCATCCCCTTTCATTTCAAAGAACGGGTATTTATTCTGATTAATCCTTACAGGTTTCAGCCAGGGATGATGAAGCGGTTTAATTCCGAATTCTTCAAAAAACTCCCTTTCAAATATATGAAAAGAAGGGAATTCTTGTGTAAAAGATTCGTAAGACTTCATTTCGGGCGTGAATAGTGATGATGTTATATATAGTCTGCCAACTTTATCATCTGCTAATATAATATACAGTCTGATATTTTCAAATTCCTGTTTCCCGAAAAAGCTAATTACCCTGAGAGACAATTTCTTAAAGTCTGATTTTATTTCATCTGTTGAAACTGTCGGAATATCATTTGTATTAATTTTTGTATTATTTTCTGTAATTATCCAATTCATATATACCTTCTTTTAATTAGAATCCGACTACCGAATTTACAAATAATCCTAAAATCTGTTCCGGCATATAAATACCCATAATGAACGCTAAAAGTAAAAGCACTGCTTGCGGCAGATACATAGTCCAGTCAAATTTAATTTCTGAGTTTGATGTTTTTACATTTTTGTCTAACGCAGAAAAACACATTGTTATAACAGCATTACCCAGACCGTAAAGAATTATTGTGAGCAAAAGCAGGAACAAGACACAAATAATATATTTGTGTTGAACAAACATAGTTTTAACTATTAAGAATTCACTCACAAATAGGACTGAAGGCGGGAATGCAGAAATTCCCAGGAAAGAAATAGCCCAGAGCCATCCGGTTGTTTTATCCGTCTTTATCAGTCCTGATACATTTTTAATCTTTTTAGTTCCGTATAAATCTAAAATATTTCCGGATGTCAGGAAAAAGGCAGCCTTAATGAGAGAATGTCCTGCCAGATGGATTATTGCTGCCAGCATTCCGGCTCCGCCCAAAGCGGTTCCGATTGCAAGTATTCCCATATTCTCAATAGAAGAATATGCCAGCATTCTCTTATAATTATTGATATGATATACGAAGACTGCTGTTATGAATAAGGACAAAAATCCCATAACAAACAACATTAATCTTGCAAAACCGTCGCATCCGGCAGCAATCATAAGTCCGAATACTGCTAAAACCATGAGATACGCTGAATTTAGTAATGATGCCGACATCAATGCGGAAATTGGTGCCGGAGCTTCCGCATGAGCATCCGGAAGCCAAAAATGTACCGGTGCCAATCCCATTTTTGTACCTATACCAAATAATATAAATACAAACGAAAGCTTCAACCAGAATTGGTTGAACAATACAGCATTTTTGTACAAATCTTCATAATACAAAGAGTTCAAGCTTCCTGTTGCAATTGTTAGCAAAATAATTCCGACAAAAGCCAGAGCAATTCCTATAGAACATATAAATACGTATTTCCAAGCGGCTTCAATTGAATGTTTTGTTTTACGAAAATAAATCAAATATGCGCTGGCGAGGGTTGTTGCTTCAATAAATACCCAGGTCAGACCCAAATTTTTACTTAAAATGGCTCCGGTCATTGAAAGGACAAACAACAATACCATATATGAATAATGTCTTACTTTTCTGACATCTGCTTCTGCATTTTTCAGGTGTCCGTTATTATATACTGCTACAGCAAGAAAGACTATTGACATTACTGTCAGAAAAACCACATTCAAGTTATTTACACCAAAAAATGCGCAAGGCTGCCAGTTTGGAATCAAATCAATTCTTAGGCAGTATGCGGCTGATATTATAAGATGTAAAACGGCATAAATGTTTATCATCCAAGTGTTTAAAAAATCTTTTTTAAACAAATATAATATCAAACACGCTAAGATAGGAAATAATAAAATAACATTAATCATTGTATTCGTAATCCTTTAAACCTGATAAATTAGAAACTTCCAAATCCTCAAACTCGTTATTAATTTCTCTTATGAGCATGCCGAGGATAAATACCGCAATAAATATATCCAGAAGTACTCCCAGATTGATTATAACCGGCATTTCTTTCGCAACGGAAAGTGATAACAAAAAGATACCGTTTTCCATTGTAATAAATCCGATAACATTGGATAAGACTTTATGTTTAATTGTAATAAGCCACAAACTGGTAATAATTATTGAGATAGAAACTCCAAAATACATTGGTGATACCAGTTTGAAAGCAGGGTTATTTACGTTTGCAGTCAAAAATCCTGCGAATAAAATTACGCTTGATATGACCAAACAGTAAAAGTGTGGAATATTGGCATCAGTATCTCTGTGTGAATTGGTTTTTTTAAGCACTTTTTTCAAAAACCATGGAATAACAAATGCTTTTACAATAAGAGTTTCTGCTACTACAAACAAAAGTCCGACAACATGTGCCAAATTCGAAATAAATCCTTGCAGCACAGTAAAAATCGACCATTCAAACCAAGGCTCTTTTACAAATCCGGCTAAGCAGACGAAGAATAAAAGCCAACCCTGGGCAGCCAGCATATTTATATGTGATGACAATCTGCTTGTTGAAGCGATATAAACCATTGATAATCCGAGTAATATAATAAATACGTTTTCCATTTTGATATCCTAATTCCCGTAAATTCTATATGTAACCAGAGCAAGAATTAAAAGAGAGGTTAATGTCATTATAAAAATAAATTCAAAGACGTGGGTCATTCTAAATCTTGCAATGGAAGATTCAATTGTTCCTATAAGTATTGAAATCAAAAATATAATTACAAGAAAAGCAATTATTGAGTAAACCGGAGCAAGTCCCTGCGGAATTATAAGGTTAGCAATTAAAGCCTCAAATAAAAACATTTTAATTGCCGCGCCCCAGCTGATTAAGCCCATATCCGGCCCCGAGTTATCAAGAACCATAACTTCATGAATCATTGTTAGTTCAAGATGCGTTGAAGGATCATCAACAGGAACCCGGCATCCTTCTATAAGAAGCATTAAGAACAAAGCAACAGCCATAAGGATAATAATTAGATATCCATATATTCCGGTGCCGTGAAGGATATTTTTGAAAGCATCAAAAGTATAGTTTTGAGTTATAGCGGAGATTGATGCCATCCCAATAAAGAATGCAGGTTCTACAATTGTGGAAAAACAAGCTTCCCGTGATGCACCCATCCCCTCAAAACTGCTTCCGGTGTCAAGAGATACGAGAAGAGAAAAGAATTTTCCGAAACCTAGTATATAGGCAAATATTATAAAAGCAAAAGGAACTCCCAGTATTGCTCTTCCGTCAGCCAGCGGTACCATAAGTGCCGCAAAGATTATTGCGGTAAAATTTATTACCGGGGCGGATTTAAAAACCCAGGATGATGTTTTACTAATAACCATGTCCTTATTTATCAGCTTTACGAAATCCAGCAAAGGCTGTATAATCTTTGCCCCTTTTCTTCCGCTCCAGAAGGCTTTTGTCTTTTTTATAAGACCAAGCATAAGAAACGGTGCTATTAAAAGTATTAATATGTTTATAATTAATGTATACATTTTTTGCCTTTCTTCTATTCTAGCCGATGCAAATTACTCCGATAACTGCCGCAAGTAAAAATACGAGTCCGACCAGAATATAATGCTGAATATTACCGTTTTGTAAACGTTCAAATTTTGTTAATATTTTTTCATCCCATCTAACCAGCGGTTTAACTATATAGGCTTCTTCAATATCTTCAATTTCTAATTCATAATAAGCTTCGTCCGGAAACAGATCTTTCGGTTTCTTTATATGCGATATTCTCTTAAACAGCGGTTTTAAAGTCGACATAAAAGGGTTTGTATAAGAAGAAGCCGTATACTGCATTCTGCTTGTGGGTTTGTCATAGCCGCAACCCCAGGTAGTATGTTCTTCGTATCTCCTGCAAATTAAAAACTTTAACAGAGCCGCTGCTACAAGAATAGCTATAAAAATCAGGAAATATCCGCTGATTTCCGCTGTTAAATTGACTATCGCATTAATAAATCCAAGAATTACTTCACGATCGGAGGAAATTGCTAAAACATATTGTGACACCGGTGTTAGTACCGTTCTTACAAAAATTTTCGGGAAAATACCTATGACTATGGTCAAAACTGCAAGAATTCCGGATGGTAACAGCATTATAAAAGGAACATCTTTTTTAACATCTTTCGC
Organism: Candidatus Gastranaerophilales bacterium; assembly: GCA_944323665.1. Lineage (GTDB taxonomy): Bacteria > Cyanobacteriota > Vampirovibrionia > Gastranaerophilales > Gastranaerophilaceae > CAG-196. The sequence continues at coordinate 17,475 of CALUTN010000013.1, forward strand.
TTCCCGGCTCCGCGGTTCTCCCAAAAATACGATTCCGGCAGCTTTTGTAAAACATAATATAGCCATAGTTCCGACTAAACCGAGTGCTGCCATGGAAAGAGTTAAAGCCAAAAATAATTCAATTCCCGGGGCCGGAATGCCCTGTATCATACCGGCATATATTAAAAACTCGCTTATAAATCCGTTCAACGGAGGCAGTCCGCATATTGCAGCTGACCCTATTATAAACATCAGAGCCGTATATGGCATTGACTTAATTAAGCCGCCCAATTTTTCTATGTTTTTTGTATGTGTTTCAAAATATGTATTTCCAGCAGTGAAGAATAAAAGTTCTTTGAATATCGAGTGGTTTAAAACATGCAATATTCCGCCGGTAAATCCAAGCATTGCTATTATAGGGTTTTGGTATGCAAGTCCCAGCATGCCTAAAGCAATGCCTATTCCTATGATACCTATATTTTCAATACTGTGATAGGCAAGCAGTCTTTTTATATCATGCTGGGTAATAGCATATAATACACCATATAATGCAGATATCACTGCAATAGTCAGAACTGCATATGAAATAAGCTTTGAAGGTGTTCCAATCATTAAAACAAGTCTTAAGATTCCATAAATTCCCGTTTTAATCATTACACCGGACATAATACCGGATACGTGTGTCGGTGCAGCGGGATGTGCATCAGGCAGCCAGTTGTGGAAAGGAACAAAACCTGCCTTTATTCCAAAACCAATAAAACCCAGGGCGAATGCAATATCTGCTATATGAGGTTTATTAGCAAGCATTCTTGCAAAATCTGGGAAATTCAGGCTATTTGTTTGGGTTGATAATAATACAAACATTAACATTAGAAATATTACGGAAAAATGCATATATACCAGATATTTTATACCGGCCTGTAATACCTCTTTTTTTTCTCCTTCAAATATAACAAGAAAGAAGGAGGCCAGTGACATGATTTCCCACACAACAAGGAAGAATAAGCCGTTTTGTACAGCTGTGACACTTAGCATTGCGGCTATCAGAATCATTAAGAAAAAACAATGTGCGGAAATATTAATATTTTTTTTTAAATAAGGTTTCAAATATCCGTTAGCATATATAACTCCCAGAAAGCTCATTATTGAGATTACCAGAATAAATATTGCCGACAGCTGGTCTATCATAAATGTGATTTCTCCGAATAGGAGTAATTTTTTTGTGGTGTAACTGACGGAATTTCCGAAGTATAAACACCATAGCGAAGGGAAAAGCACTGTTGCTAAACCCAAAAAAGAAAAAATTGTACAGATTTTCAGCTTGTATTCTTCTTTTGTGATAAAAACGAAAAGCGCTCCTGCCAGTAATATCCCGATTGCTAAAAGAAAATATTCCATAACTATTTACATTTCCCAAAATTTAAAGTCTGACTTCTTACAAAATTTGTTATATTCCTAACATAACAAATTTTCAAGATAAGTTTTGTTAAATTTTTACTTTCTTTCCGGCAGCGTCAAGTGAACTGTCAGGTAAAAAAAGCCTGATACTAAATGTATCAGGCATAAAGTCTACTTAATTGAAAACTTTTGACTCAAGCTTAGATAATCATTTCTCTAAATCTTTATTCTGTTTTTCAAGCTCGGTCACTCTCTTCTTGAGTGCGGTATTCTCGGTTGTTATCCTCAAATCAAGTTCTTTTACCGCATTCACCAGAGCATAGA
>CALUTN010000014.1 GCA_944323665.1 Candidatus Gastranaerophilales bacterium
CTTTTAAGCTGGGCAATTGATTTCACATATCTGTTTATTTCTTCCAGTTTCCTAAAAGATTCATAATAACTCTCGGGCTTGCCTTCATATTTTTTCATAAGATTATCTATATTCATCGAAAGCACATTTGCCCTTGTTACGAATAACTGTATATTTCCGTCTTCTTCAATACAATCCATTAAACGCTCAATAAGGGGAATCATTTCGTTTGCATCGGTCAAGTATTGAGAAGTTTTATCCTTTTTCTGAATAATATTTATAAAAGCCGGATTATCTTTGGGCACCGGCTTCAAATCCGATGGATTAACAAAACCGTCTTGAGATTCAAAAATAGGGGTTGTAATTTTTTGTTCTTTTTTTTCAAATTTCTTATTTAAATCAGGGAGTGTTCCTGCATATCCTTTTCCCTCAAGCTCCGCTTCAAGTGCTTTATCTTTCTTGCCCCACCATAAAAAAGCATAGCAAGGATTCACAAATGATACCAAAATCAGAATCAAAATAAACTTTTTCATAGTAATATTATACTAATTTTGAGCTAAAAGGCAAAGAGAGAATTTGTGTGTTATTTTAACAAATATTGACAAAAAACTACGATAGTTTTATACTGATTTTGGACTTTGTTTCGATATATCGATACAAAGAGGAGGCTAAATTGAAAAATATTACTCTAAACTTAAATAAATCTTGGTGGCGCAGCTAATTTAGCTGCCTGTAATTTTGCGGATTTATTTAGTTTGGGAATCGGGCAGCAAAAACCTGAGGGTTTGTCTGCCGAAAACTTGTGAAAGGTTAACGATTGTAAACAAACTCTTTCAGGTTAGTCAATTTTTAGGTTTCACAGGTTTTAAGGATTTGGATTATGTCATCAAACAACAGCAATATTATTAATAGATTACCAAAAGTAATACAGCCGGCAGCAAGATTTGTAAGACATCAGGAACAAGCTGCCGGACTTTCGACTTCTCGTTTTGTTCAGGATGTAACGACCTGTCTTATTCCAAAGGTCGTTTTTTCACGAAGCCTTGCAGATTTATCAGAAAACACATTTCTTGAGGTTTCGGAAGAAGCTCTTATATATTTTGTACCGGCAATTTTAGGCGAAAAAATAGCGAGGAATATTTTTTCCAGAAAACTTCCAAACAATTTGAAAGCAGAAGTTGCAACTCCGGCTGTTGAAATGTTAAAAAAGAAAAATTCCAAAGAAATCCTTCCCGTAAAAGCTGCTATTGCTCTTACAGCTATGGCGATTCCTCTTACAGAGTTTTGCTTGAATTATATAAAAAATTTGATGACGTTAAAAGTTTTTAAGAAGAGTGATTTTAAGAATATTGCATCTCTGGAGAAATCAGAAGAAAATACAGAACACCAAAAAAAGGTTGAAAAAAGCGCAAAGAGACATATTGGAGCAGCCGCTTCATTGTATGCGGGATGTCTTGGACTGGCAGCTCTTATAGCATCAAAGGGAAAAAATTCTAAAGTCCTTCAAAAAGTTTCACAGTTTGTATTAGCTCCCGGTTCAGCTATGTTTAAAAAGAACAACAAAGCAAAAAATTTCTTTAACAAATATTTTTCTATGGATTTCAACAACCAAAACGGCAGACTTGTTTTGAGTAAAGGGCAACTGACAAATTGCGTACTAATTGGAGGATTAGGATATTTTGGAGCTTCTTCGGATAGAGGTAAAGAAAATCTTAAAGAGACAGCAACAAGATTTCCGCTGGTAGGTTTGTATGTAATTACGGGCAGCGAACTTGTAGAAAAAGGATTCAGAAAACTCCTTCAAAAAGGTGGTAAGTGTAAGGATTTGATAGGTAAAGATTTATCTGTACCGAAATTTGACGAATTAGGGGATTTGGCAAAAAAACTCGCGAAAGAAAGAAAAACAGATTTTGATAAAGAGTATACTTCTCTTGCAAAACAAAAAATTATGATTTCCGGTTTGCCATATATCTTTGCAATAGGAGTAATGGGATTTTTTGTCGCAGGAATGACAAATTATTTTACAAGGAAACGTTATGAAAATGCGCAAAAAGAAAAAGCGCAAAACATTAATTTATGATAAGATAACTAGAAAGTAACAAAATCCGGGATAGCCTTTGTGGTTAAAAATTCGCTGCTAAAAAGAGAGAAATTTTATAAGCTTGCCTTAATATCCATTTTTGCGGCTGGCATTTTGCTTCGTATTTTTGTTTATTGCAGAAATATTTCTTTTTGGGGCGACGCAGCCAGTATTGCATTAAATCTTATGAACAAATCTTACCTTGAACTATTCAAAGGGTTAGATTATCTGCAAGTTGCGCCTCCCGGGTTTCTTATTCTATCAAAGTTTATTCTAAACATTTTTAATCCAAAAATTGATTATATTAGAGATTTACTGCTGAGATTTTTTCCTTTTGTATTCAGCTGCTTATCACTTTTAGTTTTTTATAAATTTTCTAAAAATTTTATAAAAGATAAAAAAACTCTGCTTTTTGCCTCAACACTTTTTGCGTTTAACCCCTGTGCGGTTCTTTATGCTGCGCAATTAAAACAGTATTCAAAGTTTTAATTTTATTAAACTGTTACCGGCATATCTTTTATCCTTCGTGGTTTTTTATTTCTTTTCGTTGAAATCAATAAAACAGGTAAATTATGCAGGCATGTACCATTGTTGGTCAACGGGTTACGGATTTTTTGACTTAAGACATCCTATGAGGCTGTTTATAAGATTTGGCGAGTTGTTTAGTTTTGATAAAACAAGTGCTGAATGCTTTGGGATATTTTTCATCTTTCTTATTCTTTTTTCTTTGATATTTAGTAAAAAATTCAATCTGCTTAGTAAAGTATTTCTTTCTTTACCTATTTTAATTACGATTATTTTATCAGGGTTATCTTTATATCCGATAGAAGCTCGATTAATACTCTTTTTACTGCCTTCATTTTCTATCATTATTGCTCTGAATGATGATTGGAAATTAAAAGACTGGTTAATTTCATTTTTTTGTATTGCCTCTTTTTCGGCATCAATTTATTATTCAATAAACCCATACAAATTTTATACTTCTTCTCGGGAAGTTGTCCGTTGGTTAAAGAATCATTATGATGGTAAATCAGAAATTATTCTTGATAATTCTTGGCACAGATACGGCTACTATTTACAAGATTATAACAACATCCGGCTTTTAAATTCTTCTTGCTACCCTTACGGGGATTTATGCAAAAGCGAACTGGAATCTCTCAAGCCGGGTACATATTATATACTGGTACAGGGAAATCCGATTGATAAATTACCAAAAAATATTGAAATTAAAGATTCTTACAGCTTGTATTCCACTGTCCTGTATTTTAAAAAGAAGTAACCTTATGTACTCCAATCTATTGCATCTTTCCCCAATATTTCATTACATTTAACAAAATGATTTGAACTCATAAATCCTCTATGCGCCGAAAGCGGGGAAGGATGGGTTGTATCCATAACATAGATATTCTCTTTACCTTCAAAAACTTTTCCGGATTTAATTGCATGAGAACCCCATCTGAATACAATCAGAGTTTTTTTTCGATTTATTAATACCCGGTAAATATTATTTATAACCGGTTCCCAGAGTTGAGTGTGTTGTTTTAGAATTTTAGGATTCTTATCCTCAAACGTAAGAGAGGTGTTTAAGAGCAAGACCCCTTGTTTTGCCCATTCTGTAAGGGTATTAGAACTATGTTTTGTTCCCGGAAAATCTTCTTCAAGCTTCTTAAAAATATTCTTAAGCGACGCAGGAGTTTTATCTGACAAACTTGAGAATGCAAGCCCATGAGCATGTTCACTCGAAGGATAAGGATCTTGTCCGATAATTAAAACCTTCACATTGTCTAAACTTGTAAACTTCAATGCACTTAAGATATTATCTTGAGAAGGAAGTATTTCTTTTGTTTTGCGTTTTTGCGCAATCAAAGAGAGGATATTTTCTATCTGATTAATATCCAAGCCGCCTTTTATCCAGCTTTCATCAATACCTAAATCATTCATAATTTGTTTATTTTTTGCCGACAAGCGCTTTATCAAACTGCTGCTTATAGTAATCCATATTAATATTCAGATTTTCGCCTATATCAAATAGCATTACAAGCAAATCTCTATCCGCAGCACAAGTCATAGAGTGTATAAGTTCATCTATATTAGTTACAATCTTAGTAAAGAAGTAACTTTGAGCCTCTCCTATATCAATACTTAATTCAAGTTTTCCGATACAATCAAGAAGTTCCAATGTTGCATCTACCTGCTGCACATCCAATGCGTACGCCAATCTGCCGACATTTTGCGCAATCTTTTTGCTAAATATTTTTGCAGTTGGAGTTTTATCAATTTCTATTCCTATACGCTTAGCCTCAAAAATTATATCTGATGCCTGCTGCAGAATATCACTGCTCAAGAAACCTTTTGATTCAACAAATAAGTCATTGAACTGTTTAGTAAGTACATATTGAGCAGAAATCTTAAACTCATTAGGTATTTCAAGCCCGAGAGTCTGCATCTGATAGATAGACCCTTTACCCTCGTTATACATAGATTCGTAAGTATTCGCAAAGTTTTGTAATTTACCCTTGAGCATTGTTTGAAGAATTTTTCTTCTTTCTTCAATAAATATATCTTTAAGAGTAAAGTATTCTTTACCGAAATAACTATCCATGGCTCTGATAATTTCAGTAAGCGGAGAAACAAGATAAGTTCTAATAAGTTCTTTTCTTGTTTCGGCAAAACTTTCTGAGTATTCTTTGATAGCACAGTGGAAATCACCGCCTGAGAATTGAAGAAGTGTAAATACCATGTTTGCTTTTTCAAGAGTTACCAGAGACTGAACCTCAATATGTCCAATAACAAGCTGAGTATTTCCTTTTACAACTCTCTTATATGAATGTTTTTTAATTTTATAGCAATACACATTTTCTTCATCTTCAATATCTGTGTACAGTGATGAAATTGCCCAGAGACTTACGATTTGTTTTGCAGTAACAACAGATGGCTTAACAAATCTTTCAAACACATCCTTTCCCGAACCAAACTCCGGAAGGTTGCTTTTTGCCTCGGCAAGAATTTCAAGGAAATGAGTTTCCAGGTCTTTTTTTACAAAATCATGAGCAAGCTGCATAACTCTTGCCGCATATTTCATAATTTGAACCGTTTCAATTCCGGATATTTCAGAGAAGAACCATCCGCAGCTTGTATACATAAGCATGGACTGTCTTTGAATTTCCAGAAGTTTCATCGCAAGAACTCTCTGCTCGTCATCAAGTTCTGGGATAAAATACTCTTCCTGAAAACTTTTAACACTTGTATCACTTCTATCCAGAATGACACTTATATAATTATTCCGTGCTTCTTCAGGATTGATAAAATATTTTTTCCCAAATTTTTTATAAATACTTATGGACTCGTCTCGTAAGTAGTCCAGAGCATCTCTTAAAGGGCGTCTCCATTTTTGATTCCATCCCGGATGACCGCCGGTTGAGCATCCGCAATCTTCGCACCATCTGCCAACACCATGGAAACAGCTCCAAGAAGAGACCGGTTTAATTTCAACCTCCCAACTGCTCCTGTATTTTTCAAGATACTCAGCATAGTTTGTTACAATAAATCCGGAATCTTTTACTTTTAGTTTGAGTGCATACGCAAGAGCCATATCGCCAAACTTGGTATGATGCCCGTAACTTTCACCGTCAGTCGCAATATTAATAAGCTGAGGATAATTTCTAAGAGTTGAAATTCCGTCTTTTAGCCTGCTTACAAACTTATTTCCGTCTTTTAAAAGTTCATCAAAGGCAACAGACTTAGAAATAGCTCCGTCATAGAAAAATAAATCAATAAATTTGCCCGGAGCTGACTTTATGTAATACCTATATGAGCGTGCAGGGTCAATATTTCCCCAGCTGACATCCTGCCAGTTTTCCTCTCCTTCTTTTCGTATTTTTTGAGCTTGATAAGGAGACAGTATTGTAAATTTAATACCGTTTTCGACAAGAACCCTCAGTGTGTCGTCATCAACTGCAGTTTCGGCAAGCCACATTCCTTCCGGCTGTCTGCCGAAGCGGTATTCAAAATCTTTTATCCCCCACTTTACTTGCGTTTGTTTATCTCTCTCGTTAGCAAGCGGCATAATCATGTGGTTATATACTTGAGCTATGGCATTACCATGCCCGCCATGCATTTTCCGGCTGTTTATATCAGCCTTGATTATTCTCTCGTAAGCAAGAGGCGCAAACTCCTCCATCCAGGACAAAAGAGTAGGTCCGAAATTGTAGCTGATATATTCATAATTGTTAACAACATTCAAAATTTTATTTTTAGAGTCAACAATTTTTGAAACAGAATTAGGATTATAGCACTCGGCATTAATCCTTTCATTCCAATCATGGAAAGGAAGAGCGCTGTCTTGCTGCTCAATAGCCTCTAACCACGGATTTTCTCTCGGCGGTTGATAGAAATGTCCGTGAATAGTTAAAAATACTTTATTCTTATCTTTCTCAAGCTGTTCATTCATTGTTAACCCGCCCTGCTGTTAATTAACTCCGTCCTTTTTTTCGGGAGCTTTTTTTACTATCGTCAGATTAGTAACATCAACCCATGCATCTCCGAGTGCATCTGAGAAAACCTTCCCGGTAATTGATATTTCATCATCGGTTTTCAGGTCAATAAATTTTTCTGCAACGTCTCTTTTAAGGAATAATTTCATTTCCGAAAGCGGTATATCATAATTAGTATCATCCCGCTTAATCAGGAATGAAATATAGTCCTCTGATGATTTCAATGCAGGCTTGTAATCAAGTCCCAATGTTGAAAATTTATCAAATTTAGCATTCATTTTAATGGTCTTGTTTAAGTATATTTTCGGAGAATTTACAACCGAAAGCGGCTTAACTTCTATTGCTATGTCGGGAGCTGCCTGAGCTTGCTGAAGGGTAACAGCCTCCGGTGCCGCAACGACTCCTTCTGTACAAAGATTGCTTGTTGTTAAAGCTGCTGCACACAAAAATACCAATGCAGCTGTTTTAATATATCTAAATTTTCTCATCTTCATATAACCTCTTCTTTCTTGATATTGTAACATGCTTTAATATGAAAGTAAATTTAAAACCATTTGATAATCAATACACTTTCTGATATATTATATGATATGAAAGATTTAGAAACCATTAACAAAGAGAGGGAAGGACGGATTAATCTTTCTCAGTATAAAGATTTAATCGAAACAATATCCAAAGTTGAATTTAAAAAGTTCTCAAACCTTGGATTGATTGAGCTTAGCGAAGTTATAAATCTCGCAAATTATACTGTCTATTACCTTATAAATAATTCCAAGACCCCTGATTCATACAATACCGCATATCTTACAAAGGCGATAAAGTGGGCAATAAGAAACGAAATGCGCCGCAGATACAAGTGGTATGTAATGAAGAATATGGATTCCGTCGAACAAGAAAAAGTTAAAGATGCTGTTTATAAAACAATTCTTTCGATAGAAGAAATGGCTGATGCTGAAAATCCTACAATTATCAAGGATTCTTCCAGAACTCCGGAAGAAAAGGCAGAAATTGTAGAACTCAAAAAACGAGTTAACGAAGCAATGAAAAAGCTTTCCCAGCGGGAACAAGATTTAATTGAAGCAAAGTATTTCTATGATAAAAAACTTAAAGATATATCTGCAGAATTTGATATATCACAGTCGAGAATTTCAAGAATTATTCAGAATGCTTTGGATAAAATTAAGAAAGAGTTATTAAAACAGGAACAGATAGATGAAAACAATATTTGAAAAATCAAACGGGGTTGATGGAGTTTGTATAGGAGAAACCGAAGAAATTAAATTTGAAGGGTTTATTCCAAAGGAACTTCTAAGAGAAGGGAATATCGGATTACCGCAGCTTAGTGAGCTTGAAGTATTAAGACATTATAAAGCGCTTTCTGACAGAAATTTCTGCATAGAAAAAGGGTTTTACCCGCTAGGTTCCTGTACAATGAAATATAACCCTAAAGTAAATGAACTTTTGGCTTCATTAGAAGGCTTTGCAAATCTTCATCCGCTTCAGTCTGATGAGGACTCTCAGGGTGCGCTTGAACTTATGTACAACCTTCAAGAAAAATTAAAATACATAACCGGCATGGATGCAGTCACCCTTCAACCGGCTGCAGGCGCGCATGGCGAACTTACCGGCATGATGATTATTAAAAAGTATTTTGAAGTTAAAGGAGAAACAAACCGCACAAAGGTTATTATTCCTGATTCTGCCCATGGAACAAATCCTGCCAGCGCTAAAATGTGCGGATTTGAGATTGTTGAAGTAAAATCCAATGAAAAAGGACAGGTTGACTTAGAAGAATTAAAAAAACTTCTCGACGAAAATGTCGCAGCTATTATGATGACAAATCCAAATACTTTAGGTATCTTTGAGGAAAAAGTTCTTGAAATATCAAAAATAATGCATGACAACGGCTCGCTCTTGTATTATGACGGAGCAAACTTTAATGCAATTATGGGGTGGACAAATCCGGCATTAATGGGGTTTGACGTAGTTCACCTTAATCTCCATAAAACATTTGCAACTCCTCATGGCGGCGGAGGTCCCGGTGCAGGACCGGTCGGAGTTGTTGAAAAGTTAAAGGACTTTTTACCGGCTCCTGTTATTGAATTTGACGGAAAGAAATATTACAGAAATTATGATATTAAACATTCTATAGGCAAAGTAAGAAGTTTTTATGGAAACTTCGGTGTGCTTGTGAGAGCTTATGCCTACATACTTATGATGGGAAACAATCTAAAACTCGCAAGCGCAGATGCCGTTTTAAACGCTAATTATATAAAAGAAAAACTCAAAGGTGTTTACGAACTGCCTTATGATGAGCCTTGCATGCATGAATTTGTACTCTCAGGAGAAAGACAGCATGAAGAAGGCGTCTCTACACTGGGTATTGCAAAAAGACTGATGGATGACAATATCCATCCGCCTACGGTGTATTTCCCGCTTATAGTTCATGAAGCTATTATGATAGAGCCTACTGAATCTGAATCCAAAGAAGTTTTGGATAATTTCATTAATGCAATGCTCAACATTGCAAAAGAGATTAAGGAAAACCCTGAAGAAGTGCTCAAATCACCTCAAAAAACACCTGTTAGAAGGGTAGATGAGACTCTGGCGGCAAGACATCCTGATTTAACATTTAAATCCTGACTTATTTTAAAAGTCTGAATTCTCTCAGGTATTCTTCCATAAGCATACGAAACATCTGATTTTCAGGATTTTCTTTAAGAATTTCTCTGCAATATTCTATTTCTTTATTCAGGGTTTCTTTTGTGTGCGGAGTTTTGTAGCGATTTGTAGGAAGCCCTGCTTCCCGCATTTTTATTACGGTTTTGTTAGTTGTTTCTTTGAGTCCTGACGGTCTGCCGTAAAATGATATTGGTGAAATATTCATAAACATCCTTTCCTGATTTATTTTTATTAAACATCAAAAAAAAAATTTTTTGCGGGTATGTTTGTAATAAAATGGTTTTGTACACTACTGAGGAGTAAAATGAAAAAAGTTTATATAGAAACACTCGGCTGTCAGATGAATAAATCGGACGCTGAAAGAATGTACGGCATGCTGGAATGCTTAAATTATACGCAAACAGATAACCCGAAAGAAGCAGATTTGCTTATAATAAACACCTGCTCAATCAGGCAGCTCTCGGAAGATAAAGCTTATAGTGCAATTGGTGTCTGGGGAAAATGGAAGAAAGAACGTAAACCTGATTTAAAAATCGTTTTTGCAGGATGCGTTGCTCAGCAAGCAGGAGAAAGTGTACTAAGAAGAGCGCCCTATGTGGACCTGGTTCTTGGCACACAAAGACTATATGAGCTTCCCGAGCTTATTAAAAGAATAGAAAACGGAGAAAGACTTGTTTCCGTCGACGAAACTCCTTATGAAGAATCTGATATTAAGATTAACCGTGTTAAAAGTGTAAACGCTTGGGTTCCTATAATGGAAGGCTGTAATAACTTTTGCACATACTGTATTGTTCCGTATACCCGAGGAAGAGAACGTTCCCGGAAATATGAACTTATAATGAACGAAATCAAAAAAGCTTTATCTGAAGGTTTTAAAGAAATTACCCTTCTCGGACAAAATGTTGACAGCTATCAAGGAGAAGAAGAAGGACAAAATCTTTCCTGGCTTTTAAGACAAATTAATGCCCTTGACGGTAATTTCAGAGTAAGGTTTGTGACTAATTATCCTACAGAAATCACGGATGAATTGATAGATACAGTTATTGAGCTTGACAAAGTTTGTGAATATTTTCATATTCCTATGCAATCCGGGGATGATTATGTTTTGAAAAAGATGAACAGAAGATATGATTATCTGACTTATAAAAAGATTTGCGACAAAATAAGAAGCAAAATTCCTGATGTTACAATAACAAGTGATTTTATTGCAGGTTTTCCGGGAGAAACGGAAGAACAATTTGAAAATACGCTGAAAGCTATGCGAGAGCTGGAATTGGATTATTCAAATACTGCAGCTTATTCTCCTCGTGAAAGAACAGTTGCTGCAAAATGGACAGATTTGTATATTCCGGAAGATGTTAAAACAGAACGGTTGGCTCGATTAAACGAATGTAACAGAGAATGCTGCTTAAAATCTAATCAAAAATATTTGGGAAGAGAAATGGAAGTACTTATTGAAAATTTTGAGCAAGACAGAGGTGTAATAACAGGAAGAACAAGGAATAATAAAATTGTCCACATTCCTTATGATAAAGATATGACAGGTGAGTTTGCGACAGTAAAAATAACACGTGCAAGAACCTGGTATTTAAACGGAGAGCTAATCTAAGATTATGAAAAATATTAGACAATCAAACGTGAACATTCATAAAGATGCCTGGGTAGAAATTAACCTTGAATATCTGGCTGAAAATATTCAGGAGATAAAAAAAGGCATTCCTAAAGACAAAAAACTGATGGCAATAGTAAAAGCAGATGCTTATGGACATGGAGCACAAATGCTTGCGCAAACCATGTTAGCTTCCGGAGTTGATGCGTTTGGGGTCTCCTCGGTTGATGAAGGATTGGATCTTCGAGCTTCCAGAATTACTGCACCGATTCTGGTTGTCGGAGCTATTCCGCTTTGGGCTGTGGAATCGGCTGCGCAAAATGATATAGCATTTTCAATTTTTAATGAAGCTCATTTAAAAGCGTGCAGAGATGTTTACGAAAGAACAGGGATAAAGCCGAAAGTACATGTTAAAGTAGATACCGGCATGAATAGAATCGGAGTGAGGTACGAAGATGCAGTTGCATTTATAAAAGAAGTTCAGCAGGCTGATTATCTTAACCTTGAAGGTATTTTTACCCACCTTGCAGCAGCAGAAGAAGATGCACCGACAAAAGAACAGATACGACGCTGGGAATATGTAATCAATTGGGTTAATACAGACGGATTGCTGCTCCATATTCAAAATACAGCCGCAACATTTGCTTACAATATTAAATCAAACATGGTTAGAGTTGGTATTTCTCTTTATGGGCTCTATCCTGATTTACCGCAAGAATATAATTATAAACCAAAACTCAAACAAATAATGAGTTTAAAAGGTCGTATAACAAATATTCATACCGTAAAACCAAACGAGGGAGTAAGCTATTCACACACATTTACAGCCTATGAACCGACAAAGGTTGCTACTATTCCGATAGGTTATGCTGACGGTGTCGCAAGAAACCTTTCTAATAAAATCTGGGGGGAGCTAAACGGGAATAAAATTCGCCAAGTCGGAAATATAACAATGGATCAGATGATGTTTGACCTTGGAGATACCGAAGCCGAAATTGGTGATGTTATCACGCTTCTGAATGGAGAGGACTTAAATTTAGATATCTGGGCAGAACTTTTGAATACCATTAATTACGAGTTAACCTGCCGTTTGAAAGCACGACTTCCGAGAATTTATACAAGATAACCTCATCCATATCAGTCTGCCTTACTGTTGGATGTATCAAGTTTTTATTTTATTTATACTCCGAATATAAAAGGAGTCTATTATGGTTTTAGAAATTGAAAATATTACTGCACGACAAATTCTGGACTCACGCGGAAACCCTACTGTTGAAGCAGAGATTGAATTATCGGATGGTACAACCGCAAAGGCTTCCGTTCCATCCGGGGCTTCAACCGGAACCTATGAAGCTGTTGAACTAAGGGACAAAGATAAAAACGAATTTTTGGGTAAATCGGTTCACAAAGCTATTGATAATATTAATAATATTATTGCCGGAAATCTTATCGGGGAAAATCCTGCAAACCAAAGAGAGATTGATAACACCCTTATTGAAATGGACGGTTCCTTTAATAAATCCATTCTTGGTGCAAATTCAATTCTGGCAATATCTTTAGCCTGCGCGCGTGCTGCGGCAAAAGCTTATGAAATACCACTCTACAGGTATCTGGGCGGAATAAACTCCTGTGTACTTCCGACCCCGATGATGAATATAATTAATGGAGGAGCGCATGCTGATAACAAGCTTGATTTTCAGGAATTTATGATATCTCCCGTCGGGGCTCCTACCTTTGCAGATGCGCTAAGAGCCGGCTCGGAAATATTTCATACCCTGAAAAATATTCTTAATAAAAACGGATACTCAACAACGGTTGGTGATGAAGGAGGTTTTGCTCCCGATATATCAAATCCGGAGGAAGCTATCGAGCTTATTATACTAGCAATAGAAGCTTCCGGTTACAATTTAAACAGTATAAAAATCTGCCTTGATATCGCGGCATCTGAATTATATGAAGAAGGAGAGTGTCAGGACGGAATTTGTTCTTTATCTAAGTATGACCTAAAAGGGCTCGGGAAAAAGTTTTCCTCGGAAGAAATGATCGACTACCTTGAAAAACTTATTAAAACCTATCCAATAATTTCTATTGAAGACGGATTAGCCGAAGATGACGAACTCGGTTGGAAAAATCTTAATGAAAAACTTGGAAATACTTGCCAACTTGTAGGTGATGATTTATTTGTAACAAATGTTGAAAAACTCCGAAACGGAATCCAAAAGAAACTTGCTAACTCGATTCTTATTAAACCCAATCAGATAGGAACTTTATCAGAGACTCTGGATACAATCTTAATGGCGCAGAAAAACGGCTTTAGTACAATTATATCCCACCGTTCCGGAGAAACAGAAGATACTTTTATTGCGGATTTAGCGGTCGGAGTAAATGCAGGATTAATTAAAACCGGCTCTCTATCCAGAACTGATAGAATCTGTAAATATAACAGACTTTTAAAAATAGAAGAAGAGCTCGGAGAAAACGCCAAATATATGGGAACAAAGGCTTTTAATGCAGCAAGCTGATTTTATAACTCTCTTCTGCCCTCAATTGCACGGGCAATAGTAACTTCGTCAGCATATTCTAAATCAGCACCGGCAGGCAGTCCGAATGCTATTCGTGATATTTTGATACCGAAAGGTTTTATAAGTTTAGTTAAATACAGACTTGTTGCTTCCCCTTCTACTGAAGGAGATAAAGCAAGAATAACTTCCTGTATAGTTTCATCAGTAAGCCTTGTTAACAATTCTTTAATTCTGATATCTTCTGCACCGATTCCATCCATTGGAGATATTAGCCCTTGCAAAACATGGTAAAGCCCCCGGTATTCATTTGTTTTTTCTATGGCGATGAGGTCTTTTGTTTCAGCGACAACACATATTACCGAGCGATTACGATTTGTCGATTCACATATCTCACAAGGACTCTGTGTCGAAATGTTAAAACATATTTCACAGGTTTTAGAACTTTTTTTAGCATCAACAATCGCCTGAGCAAATTTTTCAACTTCGCCCAGTGGCATTTTGAGTACTTGAAAAGCCATCCGTTGGGCTGATTTTGGACCAACGGACGGAAATTTCTGAAACTGTTCAATCAACCTTGCGATAGATTTAGGATAAATCATTTATTACATTAACCCCGGAAGGCTTACTCCACCTGTTACCGCTTTCATTTTTTCTTCCATAACTTTTTTAGAATCTTCCGTTGCTTTATTAAATGCCGCCGTAATCAAATCTTCAAGCATTTCAATAGTATCATCGGAAACAGAGGAAGGATTCTCAGGATTAATAGCTTCCGCCGTCAATTTAATTGACTTAAATATTCCTTTGCCGTCACACACAACCTTAACAGAACCGTTTCCCGCTTCACCGGGAATCTGCATATTAGAAAGTTCTTCTTGTGCTTCCATTAGTTTTTTTTGAATATTTTGGGCCTGTTTCATCATATTCATCATGTTCATCATAACAGAGTTCCTCCTAAAATTAATTATTTATACATCAATTTTTTCCATAAGTTCATCATCTATATCAAAATTAGCATAGACATTTTGAACATCATCATGCTCTTCCAGTTTGCTTAAAAGCCGCATAATATTCAGAGCTGTTTTTTCATCCGTTACTTCAATAGTGTTCTGAGGGATTCTTGTAAATTCAGCTGATATAGACTTAAAGCCTTCTTGGTCAAGGCCTTCCACTACAGTTTGAAATTTTGGTACGGATGTATAAACCTTATATTCACCATCTTCTTCAATAATATCTTCTGCATCAAGATTTATTGCAGATTCAAATAGCTTATCAAAATCAACAGAAGCTGAATCAAAAGTTATACAGCCCTTTTTATCAAACATCCATCCGACACAACCTGTTTCTCCGAGATTACCGTTAAATTTGGTAAAGTAACTTCTGATATCACCGGCTGTTCTATTTTTGTTATCTGTCATTGCCTCTATAACAACCGCAACACCGCCGGCAGCGTAACCTTCATAGATCATTTCTTCGTAGTTCTCATTATTACCGCTCCCGCATCCTTTTTCAATAGCGCGTTTTATATTGTCATTTGGCAGACCGGCAGCTTTAGCTTTTTCTATAGCCGTCCTGAGTCTGAAATTTCCGGCAGGATCTCCGCCGCCAAGTTTGGAAGCCACAATAATCTCACGTGAAAATTTTTGAAATTCTGCAGCTCTTAATGAATCAGTTTTAGCTTTTTTATGTTTAATAGTAGACCATTTTGAATGTCCGCTCATGTTATATCCCCTTAAGTTCCGTGCTACATAATGATACGAAAAAAATGCTTAAAAGGCAAGTATCGGGGTTTTTATCTTTTTATTGACATATTAAAAAAAAACAGGTTAAATAATATTATTATGAAAAAGTATTTAATAATATTATTATTCAGTTTAATCACAATTCCTTCTTACGCAGGTGTAACAGTGGAAGTTCAAGCACTAACCCCATTTAGTTCAACAGAACCGCCTGCAGAGATGAAGGTTAAAGCTATGGACAAAGTAGCTTTTGAAAACGGAATAGCATTTGAACCCGGAACAGTGATTGATACGAAAGTCATAGATGTAAAACTCCCTAAACGTGGGAAAAGGAACGCTACTTTCACTTTGCGACCGGTAGCTTACACACTGAACGGTGTTTATAAGCCCATTGAAGATTTTGAATTTACAGCTAAATATAAAGCCAAAAAACCTTTAGATAAAGGTGAATTGGCGCTTTCTGCCGCTTCGACAGTAGGCGGATACTTCGTTAAAGGTCTGGGACAGGGGATTTCTTTAGCAAAAGGAATGGTTAAGAATGAACAAGGAAATCGATTGAAATCAGGAGTCGTACAAGTTTATGAAGACTCTCCTTTGGCATATATTGAAAAAGGAGAAGATCTTTATATTTATGAAAACGATATTTTTTACCTAAGATTCAGAACATCTGAACTTGATAGCGATGAAGAAGAATTTCATTCCCCGGATAATCTCACAGAACACGAATAGTTAAAATAAAAAATCGGAACGACAGGATTTGAACCTGCGACCTCTACCACCCCAAGGTAGCACGCTACCAAGCTGCGCCACGTCCCGATTTTATTATGCTATTCAATTATCAATACTATTCTATTATATCACAAAATTATTTTTATTTAATTAAAATTATAACAAATGTAAAGAGTCACATGGTGTGATTACTTAGGTCAGATGGTTTGACTATTTTGGGCAAAGAAAATAAAAATTTTTGTAATAATTAGGCAATTTTTTATCAGAAAAATACTTTATAAAAATATAGGGGATATTATGATTAAAAATGTTTTAAAATTGGTCTTACCACATGCCTACTTTATGAAAACAATTAAGTCTATTCCTGTAGATATGGAAAGAGTTAGTAAATTGGTAAAAGCTGGCGCCAAAGAAAAGACGCTTATGGCAACTGCAAAAAGCTTTAAGCAACCGACAAGGTTTAAGCAATTTTTTACATCAAATTATACTTCTATGGATTTTCGAGTTAGTGATAAAAAATGGGAATTATTAGAAAATCTTTCTCAAAGAAAAGGGTTGAACATTAAAGATATTGGCAGTATTGCTAGATATGATACTGAAACTGTAGAATTTCTGTCAAAATCACCTGATAAAGATTTATTAAAATTACAAGATTTTATAAGAATGAAAGATGCTATTGCTCCCCAACTGCAAGCAGTAAATTCACAAACTTTACAAAGTTTATCTAAATTGGAAAAATCCCAATTAGATTTTGTAAAAAAATATATTCAACTTCAAAATAGAGGACATCGTGTTTTTACTGAAGAACAGATTATAAAAATTGCTCAAAATGGAGTCAATGAGCAGCAAATAAATAAACTTATCTATGATGGCGGATTGTTTGGTGAAAGTATTTTAGAGTCAACTGCTGTTAAAAATTTAAATGTAGATAGACTTATACAAGAAATTAATAAATCTAAAAAATCATTTGGTAAAAACTTTGGTGGTGCACATATTGTTTGTAATGATTATAATCCTGAAAATTTTACTCTTGCTGTTTTTGATAAAAGCAGTGGAAAAATGCATATGAGAGTGCTTGATAAAGATTTCAATATCGTAAGTAATGAAACAATGTTTATTGATAGCGTTGGTATTGGTTCACAACAATTTACCAGAAATAGTTTAACTGGTCTAAATCCTGATGCTAAAAGAGAATTATTAAATTTACTTGAAAATGATAAAAATACTGTTATTAACCTTAGAAGAATTTCTAAAAAAGGAGATATTTGTTCTGATGTAACTTCTAAAGTGAGCTTTGCTGAAGCAAAGAATAATCATAAAATTTTAACAAAAAAATCTCAAGTTATAAAAGAAAAAGTACAATTTATAGGCAAGGACGGCAGGCAAATTGTTGAAACAACTATACCGTCTGAAATTGAGGGGGTATATAAAATAGTACAAAAGGCTCCTGATGGAACTTTAAAAGTATTGGGTGATGCTAAAATTGACCCAAAAACCGGCATCAAAACCATAACGAAAAATACCGAATCATTAAACGGTACGACCGTTGATAAAATTATAACAATTCAACCTAACGGCAATAAAAATATTAATTATGTTATAAAAGATGCCGATGGCAACATCTTAATGGATAGACATCTAACTCATACATTTATAAACCCTAATGAGGCAATCTCAAAAATTAACGGAAGAAGTTATAAAATACAGTATTCACAGAAGAAAATATCTGTTTTAAATTCTCAAAATGGGGAAATGACAGAATTAAATTTAGATGAACTTTTTAAAGACTTTTCTCCTGAACAAAGAAAGGAAATGCTTTCTGTTTTAAAACAAATGTCAGGAGAAGATTTATTATACGTTAATGAAAAAGTTAAAAATTTTAAATTTACAGATAACATATTGGACTCATGGGCCTGCTACGCAGGAGATAAAGCAAATGTTATTCAAACAGGAAATAATCATTTTTCAACAACTCATGAATTGTATCATTTAATTAGTCAAGCAATTAATGCTAGAACACCTAAAGATGCTATAAATATTGTTAAAGGTCTTGGCTACAAAAAAGATATTGTAGAAGCTTACCAAAAAGAATTAAAATTATTTTTAGAACGCTTTCCTGAAGCTCAATTAAACCATGTTAATTATTTTACTAATCAAAGAGTTGCAAAATATTCCATGCAAGAAGCAATTGCAGAAAGTGGTGCTCTATTAGGTTCTTATAATAATATCCCATTGTTTTCTATAAGAACAGAATATTTTGAAAGATATTTCCCAGAAACAATTGCAAGAATTGAAGCTAATGTTAAATATTCTGAACCGCAAAGTATTAGTAAGCTTACAAGCGGTACATTTAAAGGGTTCTCTAATACAAAAAAACTTCCAAAATCAGATGTATTATTAAACCAAATCCCAAATGACAAAAAAATGAAAATAGCTTAAAGTAAATTGTTTTATTTTTATATAATACTTTAGTTGTTAGAGCTTATGGATTTATGTACAAAATCCAAATTACTCAAATTACTCACTTGCCCAAAACAATCACACCATTTGACCTAAGCAAAAAACCCGAAAAATTAGGATGTTATTCAAAAATTAAGGTTTGCCCAAAAATAGCAGACCATCTGCCCTGAGTAGAAAAAGAGTAAAGTGAGTAATTTTAGCTCACATGGTTTGATTATTTCCTACCCCTCAAACTCGCTTACAAAGCCGATTACCCGAAAAAATCACACCATCTGCCCCGACCAAATTACTCAGTTTATTACA
>CALUTN010000015.1 GCA_944323665.1 Candidatus Gastranaerophilales bacterium
GTCGAACCGGCACGTAGTTGCCTACACCAGATTTTGAGTCTGGCACGTCTACCAATTCCATCACATCGGCATATTTAACTGTCAATAAACCAATTAAAACAAAAAAATAATAAAAATACAAATAAAAAATATTATTTTTACTTTTAGAAAATTATCCTTATAAAAAAGAATATGAGTGATACTTATTTTTTAATGAAAGAAAAATAATTGTTGTATGAAAAAAGTATTCAGTATAACAATTATTTTAATATTTTTAACAACACTTTCTTCACAAGCTGCAGCAACATTTGAAGGAGGTGTAAGTGCGCAGGGAAAAGGAAATTCAAGCAGAATTGTCGATAAAACTACAGGTGCCGGAGTGGACGGAGCTAAAATCACTCTTCCTAAAGAAAGATATCAAACAATGACTGATGAAGAGGGGTATTTTGAACTCGATACTCATATTAACGGCACAAGCATAATGTCTGTAGAAAAAAAGAACTACAAGCCGTTTACAGTTACAGTAACAGACCAGACTGTTTCTGCTCCTATTGTAATAGGAATTGAAAAATCTAACGGAAATGCTATGGTGCTTGATAACAATATGTATCATCTCGGAGATAATAACTATTCAGACCTTTCGGCTAATGCCGGAGAGTTCAGGATGGAAAGCATAGGCCCATTTTATACAAAAAGATTTCAAATAAAAAATGTCAAATTTAACCAGCCTATTTATCTTGTAATAGGTTCTATTATCGGTATTGATACCCAGATGGCGCGTTCCATCGGACAAAACCAGATAGTAAATGCTTTTGCTTCACCTCCGGAGGTTTATTTTAACGGAAATAAAATTTCCGAAATACAAATAAACGGAGACGGACAAAGAATTAAAATCCCTTCCAATCTTATCAGAAAGAATCAAGCTAACGAAGTTACTATTAAAACAGGCAGAAATTTAATGCAGACTGCATATATAGATTATGATGATATAGAATTTATGAATCTTTTTGTGGAAAATTAAATGCTACCATAGTTCAAAATATTCAGCTTTGTTAAGTATTCGTTCATCTCTGTAATATGTATTATAATATTTAGCTTTTTTTACAATTTCATACCATTTATTAAATTCACGAACAAATTCCGGTTTATTTCTGTTGATGTAATGCAGACTAATAATTCCTTCATGCGCTCTGGTTGCTCTAAAAAATTCACATTGTGCCTGTACTCCGTTATAATCTTTTGTACATCTGCCGGCAATCATATCATTATCCCGTATTCTTAGATATGTATATTTCCCTGTAGGATTAACTTTTTGCATACGGGCGAGATTATTTGCCATAAAAACACCTATGGGGTATTCTGCATTTTTATATGCATGAACAATAATTGAACGTGTCCAATCATGATGAGTATGCCCTTTAGGTACATACTGTAAAATTGCTTCATCTCCGACTTTTCTGTAGTAGGCTTTTTTCCATAATTCTTCCGGCGGGTAATTGATTATCACGGTTTCATAAGCCGTTACGCTCAATGTAGAAAGGAGCAGAAAACTAAATAAAAGGACTCTTTTCATCGGCAAAAACTCCTTCTGTTCCGCAAATTTTCATTAAAAGTTTCCGTGCAAGAATCTCGCTCTCAAAATGTCCGATATCAAAAAGGACTTTAGCTGTTTCGCATACGGTATGATATTTCAAATCTCCTGTTACAAAAGCATCACAAGGAGTGCTTTCTATAAACTCGCTTCCGGAACCGGCGCAAAAACCGGCACTACGGACGGTTTTTGCGCCGTAGTTGTTTGTATATCTTAAGTTAGGTGAAATTTTTAAGAGTTTTTCTCTTAATTCATTTACACTTGTAGGGGTATCAAAATCAACTATCCGCACAAAATCACCGTATTCGTATCCCTTAACTCCCAGTTTCTCCAGTATTAAATCGGTTGTTCCGCCTTTTGCCTTATCTAAATTTGTATGGGCGCAGTACATATTAATTTTTTTATACTCCAAAGGTACTTCAAATAACGGGTGGTGAGAAATTATCATATCGCATCCGGATTTAAGCGCCTGATGAAAAACATCCTTTGTTATAGTTAGGGCAAACATAATTTTATTAATTTCGGGATTATCTAAATCCACAATCCAGCCGCTGGCATCCCAGCTCTCCTGAGTCTCAAGAGGTGCAAAATCTTCTATTCTTTTTGTAATTTCATACTTGTTCAAAAACTTTCTCCAGAATCTTTTGGGCGATATTTGGTTTTGTATCCCTTTCAAAATGTGTAATATTGAGTTTTTTATCCAGAATATAAACTTCATTCATATCGCTTGAAAATCCGATATCTTTTCTTGAAATATCGTTTGCAACTAAGTAGTCACAGCCTTTTTTTTGAATCTTGTCTTTAGCGTTTTCAATCAAGTTTTCGCTTTCAGCACAAAAACCTACTGCTAAAACCCCTTTGCCAGAGATTTCCTGCAATATATCAGGATTTTTAACCAATTCAAGGGTTAATGAATCTTTTTTACCCTTTTTCATCTTCTCTTTTGCAGGCTCTTTAACCCTGTAATCTGCGACTGCCGCTGCCATAATTACACAATCCTGGTTAAGAAGATTTTCTTTTACTGCTTTTTCCATCTCGATTGCGGATTCTGTTACAATATTTTTGTACGGCTTGTTTGCTTTAAATGCAGAAACAAGAGTAACTTCCGCTCCCATATTGTAAGCGCAGTCAGCAAGTGCAAGTCCCATTTTTCCGGAAGAACAATTGGAAATATATCTTACAGGGTCTATCATTTCTTTTGTTCCGCCTGCCGTTATAAGAATCTTTTTCCCTCTAAGAATCGGTTTTTGGCTAAAAATTTTCACGGTTGAATCATAGATATCTTCGACTTCTGCCATTCTTCCTTCGCCAGTAGTTCCGCAGGCAAGAAATCCGGTTCCCGGGTTAACAATATGATATCCTGCATTTTTAAGTTTTTCCAGATTTTGCTGTATGAAAGTATTCTTCCACATATTAGTATTCATTGCAGGAGCAAGAAGAATCGGTTTATTAAATGCGCAGGCTGTTGTTGTTAAAAGATTATCGCAAATCCCGTTTGCTATTTTTGAAATAGTGTTAGCCGTAGCGGGTGCAATTACAAAAATATCTGCTTCGTCGCATAAAGAAATATGTTCGGGTTTAAAATTATCCACATCAAAATTATCTACATAAACCTCATTATTACTCAAAGTTTGTAGTGTAAGTTTAGTTACAAAATTCAGTGCATTAGGAGTAAGAATGACTCTGACATTAGCGCCCGATTTTTTATAAAGTCTGATAAGGGTACAAATTTTGTATGCAGCAATTCCGCCTGTAATCCCGATTAGTATATTTTTGTTTTCTAACATAACACCTCCGGTGCTTATCTGATTTCGTTAGGCTGAAAACGGGTAAAGCTGTTAATATAATTATTAATCGGGAGCATATTGTCCTGCATGCTGTTCATTTCTTTAATATTAGAACCTGCTCTTTGCTGAGCTTCCATCTTGGCATTATAATCGCTATTTTCTTTGTATTGTTGAACTTTAAGCTGGTCATAACATGTAAACCGTTCATCATTAGTTTCCAAGGCCTTACATTCCTCCAGACCGGCTTCAAAATCTGTTTTTCTCTTATACCAGTATGAAGCAATCTCATTAAGCTTGCCTAAACCCTTTGGTTCTTCAACATTAACATACGCTGATGGCGCAAAATCTCCCCATTCAGGGATTGTAAAACCGTAATCCTGCTCTTCCGCCTGGACGGGAAGTATAAATGCAGCTGCTAAAATTAATAATATAAATTTGTTCATAACTTCATTATAGCATTTTATAATATTAAGAATGTAAATTTTTTTTAAAGGGTTCATTATTTTTTTTGATATATTCCCATATAAATATCTTCCATTTTTTCAAAAATTTTTGATTCTGTAAAAAATTTATGTTTATATGGATCTGTAATAAAATATCCGCCGGGTTTCAGTGTCCTCAATACATTATTAAGGACGGACTGAACCTCCTCGGGATTATCAATGTACATTAACGTATTATTGATTGAAATTATATCCAGGCTTTCATTCGGGAAATATCTTATTCCGTCTTGAAGCCTCGTATCCCATAAAGATTTTTCAGGATTGTTATATGTTTTATTCAAGTATTTAAAAATTTCGTTTTTTACTCTGTATGATCTGTAAGTTTTTGTATTAAAACCATAATTTTGGATTTCATCTTTTACAAAACTGTCTTTGGCAAACAAAGGTTCAAACGGGTCATCTAAAAAAGAGTCCTCAAAAAGTTTATCCGGTTCCGGTTTAGATTGCAAATCTATTGTGTGAAGATCCAAAGCTTTTTTTATTGGTTTTTTACCCAGCATTTCTTTTATAACTGCCAGATAAGAAAAAGGTTCCTGTGAATCCGCAATCCCGGCAATAAGCATAGTCTTTGCCTTCTTAATTTTATTTGTAAATATTTCAGTAAAAACTTTTATAATATCCGAGAACTTATCATCCGGAGTTCCATAACGCAGTCCCCTTCTGAAATAGCTTGAAGCTTTTATATTGTAGAGTTCTGACAGCTTATAAAAATCAGGATGAGCTTTAAAAGTAAATGTATATTGTTTGTTATTTACGTTATTTATGGCTTTTATCATGAATTTTTCCTTTGAGATTATAAAATCTGCTGAAAAAATTTTTTGCTACAATATAATGTTTATATTACAAGTCTTTGTTAATTAGTGTTTGGCAAAGATGAGCCTTGTAACACAGTATAAAGAGATTTATTTAATTAGCTAAACTTGTCTTACTGTATTGTATAAGCGGACGACGAGACTCGTGTCTTGTTCGCTCGCTTTTAACGGCAATTCCGCATTTTGCTTCTGTGTTTTCAACACATCGCAAAACTGCTCCAGCCTCAGCTTGCTCACGCAACTCGCATAAGGCGAGTCGTGTCACTATCATCAGACTAATAAAAACACCCATCATTAGATGAGTGTTTTTATTAGCGGACGACGAGACTCGAACTCGCGACGTCAACCTTGGGAAGGTTGCATTCTACCACTGAATTACATCCGCTTATGTAACCCGGGCTGAAAAATTATTTATCCTGTTCTATTCCTTTACGTTTGTAGTAGTCTTCAATAAACCCGGTATTAAAATTACCGCTCATAAAGACTTCGTCTTCAACAATCTGCTGGTGGAATGGAATTGTTGTCTTAATCCCTGTAACAACATATTCTTTCAAAGCTTGATACATTCTTCTTCTGGCTTCGTTTCTGTTTTCGCCCCAGCAAATAAGTTTTCCTATCATAGAATCATAATACGGCGGAATTGAATACCCCGGATAAACATGTGAATCAACCCTGATTCCGAAACCGCCCGGTGCAAAGTATCCGTCAATCTTACCCGGACAAGGCATGAACCCGTTATCAGGATCTTCCGCATTTATACGGCATTCAATAGCGTGCCCTCTTAAAAGAACATCTTTTTGCTCATACCCAAGTTTTTTACCGGAAGCAACAAGTATCTGTTCTCTTACAATATCTATCTGAGAAATCATTTCTGTTACACAGTGTTCAACCTGAACCCTTGTATTCATTTCCATAAAATACCATTTCCCGTCATGGTCAAGCAAGAATTCACAAGTACCGGCGCCTTCATATCCGATTGCTTTAGCTGCTCTTACAGCCGCAGCACCCATTGCTTCACGGGTCTTAGCATCAATTGCAGGAGAAGGAGCTTCCTCCAATAACTTTTGATGACGTCTTTGAATTGAACAATCTCTTTCTCCCAAGTGGATTACGTTTCCGAAAGAATCCCCTAATATCTGAACCTCAATATGTCTGGGATTTTCAAGGAATTTTTCCGCATAAACTCCCGGATTACCGAAGAATTTTTCTGCCTCTTGCTGGCATAATTCCATATTTACGGCAAGCTCATCGTCACTGCGGACGATTCTCATACCCTTTCCGCCGCCGCCTGCTGTTGCTTTTAAGATAATAGGATATCCTGCCTTGTGCGCAAATTCTTTTGCTTCTTCAACAGAATTTAAAATCCCGGTTCCCGGTGTTACAGGAACATCATTTTCTATCATTGTTCTTCTTGCTGTAGCTTTATCACCCATTTTGCGCATAGCTTCGGCAGAAGGACCAATAAATTTTATACCATGTTTTGTACAAATATCAACAAAATCCGCCCTTTCAGACATAAATCCGTAACCGGGATGAATTGCATCTGCCCCGGTCATTAATGCCGCAGAAATTATCGCAGGAATATTTAAGTAGCTCTCAGAACTCGGAGCAGGTCCGATACAATACGCATCTGTCGCAAGCCTTACGTGCAAAGATGTCGCATCTGCCTGTGAATATATTGCAACCGTCGGAATTCCAAGCTCTCTGCAAGCTCTTATTACCCTGACTGCAATCTCGCCTCTGTTTGCTATTAAAACTTTGTTAAACATATTTAATTCCCTTAAAAACAACAGTGAATAGAAATTTAATTCTATTCACTATCCACTGTTCACTACTTCCTTTATTCTACATACATCAAAACTTGACCATACTCAATCGGGTCGCCGTTTTTAACGCATATTTGAACAACCTTGCCGGAATGTTCCGATTTAATTTCGTTCATAAGCTTCATTGCTTCAATAATACAAACAACATCTCCTTCAGAAATTGTTTTACCGACTTCAACAAACGGCTCTGCATCCGGTGAAGGCGATGCATAGAAAGTTCCTACCATAGGTGAAGTTATAGCTTTACCCTTTGGAGCCGGAGCTTCCGATGCCGCTGCAGCCGCTTGCACCGGAGCTGCTGCCGGTGCTGCTGCCGAAGCAGGCATTGCAGCAGGTGCTGCAGACATCATTACTTCCGGTAAATCTTTTCTGATTGTGATTGCCTGTTCGCCGTCCTCAAGAGAAATCTCTGTGAGTTCGTTATCAGTAATAATTTTAGCTAATTTTTCTATATAATCTGTTTCAAATTTCATACTTAATAATCTCCTTTAGAATCCAAGTCTGTTAAAGCTGAAATCTAGCATCTGTCAAGGTATTCGTTGCTTCTGGTATCGACTCTTATAACATCTCCGTTT
This sequence comes from Candidatus Gastranaerophilales bacterium, assembly GCA_944323665.1. GTDB lineage: Bacteria > Cyanobacteriota > Vampirovibrionia > Gastranaerophilales > Gastranaerophilaceae > CAG-196. The sequence goes on from CALUTN010000015.1 coordinate 7,074, forward strand.
TGTACAAAGAACGGAACCTGAACAACAGCACCGGTCTCCAATGTAGCAGGTTTTGTGCCGCCCTGAGCAGTGTTACCCTTTTCAGCAGGAGGTGTATCAACAACTTCCAGCTCAACATGTGCAGGAATATCAACTCCGATTATTCTTGAATCGTGGGTTAATACTTGTACAATCATATTTTCTTTAAGGTATTTAACACCGTCGCCAACTTGTTCTTCTGTTAATTGTAATTGTTCGTAAGATTCCATATCCATCATAACGAACTCTTTACCTTCTTTATATAAATACTGCATTTCTTTACGGTTAAGCATAGCTTTTGCAACTTTTTCACCGGCTCTGAAAGTCTTTTCAATAACGTTTCCGGTTTCTGCATTTTTAAGTTTTGTTCTTACGAAAGCTGCGCCTTTACCAGGTTTTACGTGCAAGAACTCAACAACAGTCCAGAGACCATTGTCCAACTCAAGTGTTAAGCCATTCTTTAAATCGTTTACTGAAATCATACTTGCTCCTTAACTGCGTAATTACTATCTATTTTCCTTGATACTATCACAAACAGGAAATTTGGGCAAGCCTGCCAAAAATCTCTATTAGACTTTGTTTGAGAGGTATTCCAGAATTCCTGCCAGAGCTTTTGAACGATGAGAAACCCTGTTTTTCTCTTCATCTTCAAGTTCAGCCATGGTTTTATCGGAATCTTTTAACAGGAAAATCGGGTCATAGCCAAAGCCATGAGTTCCGCGTTGTTTTTCGACAATTGAACCCTCGCAAACACCGACGGAAACTTTTGCAACCTCGCCTTTTGGGTTAATTAAAGTCATACAGCACTCAAAATATGCTTCCCTGTCTTTAACTCCCGTAAGCGCCTCTAGCACTCTGGCTATACGTTTTTGCGGAGTTTCTGCATATCTTGCGGAATGAATTCCGGGAGCACCGTCCAATGATTTTATACATAGACCTGAATCATCGGCTAATGCCCAGTTTCCGGATATTTTCCAGGCAGCGCGCGCTTTTATAAGGGAATTTTCTTCAAAAGTCTCTCCGTCTTCAATCGGGTCAAACCCTTCTGGCGGAAGAATAAATTCTATTCCCGTGCCGGTAACCATTTCATTTATTTCTCTGACTTTATTCGGGTTTGATGTTCCTAAAACTATTTTCAATTTTATCCACCCCTTTTATTGTAGTAATTCAATTCTTTATCAAACTCGAGCTTTTTCCCTTCTTTTGTGAACAATTTCACAGGAAATCCCAGCTTAGCAAATCTGTATTTTAAGCTGACTAATAAAACTTCAAGTCCGTATTTGCAGGAACGGATAAAATTTATCGAAGAAGCTTCTTTAAAATACTTGGTAGGACAAGAAATTTCACCTATTTTATATCCGTTAAACAGTATGAGCGCAAGCATCTGGTTATCAAAAATAAAATCATTACTGCAATCTTCCAGAGGTAAAGTCTCTAAAATCTTTCGGGTAAATCCCCTGAAACCCGTGTGATACTCAGATAGTTTTTCTCCGATAACAATGTTCTGGAATTCAGTCAAAAATCTGTTAGAGATAAATTTGTATAACGGCATACCACCTTTGAGAGCTGAATTTCCGAGCATTCTTGAAGCTATAACTGCGTCATACTCATCAAATGCCATCATAGAGGCAATTGCAGGAATAAGTTTTGGCGTATACTGATAATCAGGATGGAGCATAATTACGATATCAGCACCGGCTTTCAGAGCAGCACGATAACAAGATTTTTGATTCCCGCCGTATCCGAGATTCTTTTCATGAACGATTGTAGTTATATCCAGTCTTTTAGCAATCTCTTTTGTCTCATCATAAGAGAAATCGTCGACAAGAATAACCTCGTCGACGAAATTTTGATAAATCTCATTATAAGTTTTTTCTAAAGTTTTTTCTGCATTGTATGCAGGCATTATTACAATAACTTTTTTACCGTTAATCATTTTATTTCACCAATTTGCCCGCATATTTTGCTTAAATATGAACTTTCTACAGCTTCTTCTTCCGCTATCTCTTCCGAATTACGGATTGTAGACTTGTCGGAATACAGAGCCTTATTTTTAAACTTTTTAACTTGTCTGTCGAGCTTGTCTGCAAGAAGGTCGATACTTGCATACATAGATTCAGCAGACTCTTCGCAGCGAACAACACCGGTGTTCATTTTGCAGGAAACTTCTGCAACATGTTTGCCTGTTGCTGCAGGGTTTTTGATGACTGAAAGCATTACGTCAATACCTGTAATTTGGTCATAATGATTGGTCACTTTGCCGAGTTTTTCTTTGACGTAGGCTTTGATAGCGTCAGTAATCTCAATGTTTTTACCATTTACGTGTATATACATTTACACCTCCTAATGTGCTACCTTTCTATTGTACAACATTTCAGAACATTTTTAAAGTGCTTGACAACACTTTTCTCTTAAAAAATATGTTCATAAAATAAGGAGGTATTATTCTAAAATTTGCGGAAGTTCGACGTTTGGCGCGCCTATAGTTCTTACAAGTTCAAGAACGGCAGCTTTCATCTGGCATTTTTGCGCCGTTGCGCTAAAAAAATCGCTGTAAAAACATCCGTCACAATTACAGCCTCTTTTATAACATTCTAATGCCGTCGGCGTCCACCTTTTAACGGCAATAGCTCTTCCCATATCACGACTTTTAAACACTGATTCCTCCAAAAATACACATCACGTGCTTTTTATATTCCCCAATGTAGAATTTTTAAAATTTCAACTACTCTTCTATTATATGGCTTAAGAGCACATTTACAACCCATCACAATTCAATTGTAAACACATTTTTACATATATTAAAACTCCTGTATCTATTGACCTTAAGCCGTTTTGAGTATATTAAATGCCCATGCCTACATGGTTTGAATGTTCTGAAAGCATGCAAACCCATGTCTCTGGCATGTTTGCATGTCGTGGGTTTGAGATTAAGTTTTGTAAAGATGTAGGCATGCTTAGCTAAGAGCACTTATCAGGTTTTCCAATTTCATGCTCCTGGAACCCTTTAAAAACAGAGGTTTTGAAGCCGGTACACAACTTTTTATATATTTTGCGGCACTTTCAATATCAGTAAAATGCTTACCGGTTGCATTTTTTATTTCATCGGTTATATATTTCGAGAAATTTCCTATTGAAACAATTATGCAATCAGGGTTTAAAAGTTTATGTTCATTAATATACTGCCCTAATTCTTTATGATACTGAATTTCATTTTCTCCAAGTTCTCCCATATCGGCGAGGACAAGGGTGTAATCTTTATAAAGTTCAAAAATAGTGTCAACAAAAGCTTTCATAGATTCAGGATTGGCATTGTAACTGTCGTTTATTATCTCAAAGCCTCCTGCATTTACAGCTTCCCAGCGCTTTTCAATAGGATGATATTTTTTCAAGCCTTTTTGAATTTCTTCTTCTTTCATCCCGAGTTTTAAACCGGCATTAATTGCAGCAAGAGAATTTTCAATATTATAATCCCCGCCGGTATTTAATTCATATATTGTTCCCTTGTATTCAAATTTAGAATAATTAGCTGTTTTTTCTAAAATTTTTACATCTTTAATCGAGTAGTAAATTTTCTCGCCGGAAAATTCTACTGTATTTTTGATTAGGTCATCATCATGGGCTATAAAGGTATTTCCGCGCTGATACTTAACTATTTCACATTTGGCTTTTGCTATATTTTCTCTTGAGCCGAGTCTGCCTATGTGAGCCGTTCCGACATTGGATATAATTGTAATATCAGGCTCCGAGTATTTGGAAAGAAGTTCAATTTCTCCTAATCCTCTCATACCCATCTCAAGCACGAGAACTTCTGTATCGTCAGGCGCTTCAAAAATTGTTTGGCAAAAACCGATTTCGTTATTATGGTTAAGGGGGGTTTTAAAAGTTTTAAATCTTTCTGATAAAACTGATGAAACAATCTCCTTTGTGGTAGTTTTTCCGGAACTTCCTGTTATAGCAACAACAGTAAAATTAAGTTTATTTCTTCTGTAATTAGCAAGTTTGAGATAAGCCTCGAGAGTATCGGGAACCTGAAAAGTTATACCGTGAACCTCGGCATAGGTGGTAAAACAGCCTACAGCCCCTTTTTCGATTGCCTGAGGTATGAACTTTTCTCCGTCAAAAGAGGCGCCTTTTAAAGGTAAATAGAAATCTCCGTTTGATATTGTCCTTGTATCGGTTGAAATATTAACATCCAAATCGTCATTACTTCCTTTTAAGATTTTAGGGTTTACGGCTTTGATTATTTCGTTGAGTTTCATTACTTTGCCTTTCATTTCGGATAATTTCAAGTTCCCGGCTTATTTTGTTATTTCGGACTTGTTCAAGAATTTATCAATTAATAACTAAATAATAAGATTCTGAAACAAATTTGGAGCGAATTATGATTTTCTCTTCCGTCGGACAGCCGCGCCGTGTTCATCTTTTTTTCTTAATTATTAAGCTATTATAAATTTCCGGATATTTACCAGAAGTTTTTAAGCAATCAAATTGGTAATAAAACTATTACAAAAACAACAACTGTGCAGAGCAAAATGCAACGCTCTATTATTTTTGTAATATTGCATTTAAACTTCCATGTATTTATCAAGCCACTTCACAGGTTTGATATATCTGAATCCGCCCTTGCCGCAAAACCCCTTTCTTGCTTGTTCCGGATTTGGACGTCCATGGAATACTACGATTTTTGCTGTCTCAGGTTCCTCTGCTTCTTTAAAGAAATTGATCGGGAACGAATGAAGACAATTTCTCTTGAAACTTACACACCAGCTCTTATCCCAGTATTTTAGAATTCCTTTATTGTGCATTTGATATGAAAGAAAAGCTTGTTCGTTTTTATATCTTTTACGGATATCTTTTCCTTCTTTATAAAAGTTTTCAATAATATCCGGGTGTTTATTGACTTGAAATTTAAATACAGAAGAATTTCCGATAATATCGTTAGGAAAATCCCAATCCTTTATAATGTAAAACTCTCCCGGTTGTTCAAAAAAACAGTCAAGGCTGTCCCTTATAACCAAATCCAAATCTAAAAATAGAGCCTCACCTTCCAAATCGGCGAGTTTGTCTGTAAAAAGCCCGAGTTTTTTCCAGGCTCTGTCCGGAATTCCCTCGTCGTTAAGTTCCGGAAGCGGTCTTACTTCAATCCCTTCAGCAAAGCCTTCCGAATTATCCGTGAAACATACAAATCTGTGCGGAATTGTTAAATTCTTTTCAACCATTCTGTGCAGCCGATTAACATAGTCAGCGCCAAACTTAGTTCCCCATTTTATACAGATAACATTTTTGTCCATTTTATACTCCAAATATTCTATATGAAATATACACGAATGGTTTTTATTTGTCAATTGAAAGGAGTTTTGTCTATTTCCCCCTTTGCTGTATAATTAATTTATGAACATTACGGAAGAATTTGATACTATTACTGCTATATCTACTCCGCTCGGAACCGGCGGGGTGGGAGTTATTAGAATTTCCGGAGAAAGAGCTTTTGAGATTATTGAGAAAATCTTTACTAACCCGAGTTTTGAACCAAGAAAGTTTAATCACGGATGGATTGTTGATAACGGAACTAAGATAGATGAAGTCATTGTGCTTCCGTTTTTTGAACCAAACAGCTACACCGGTGAAAACGTAATAGAGATTCAATGCCACGGCGGGATTAATGTAGTAAGAAATATTCTGAATCTGGTACTAAAAAACGGTGCAAGAATGGCAGAAAAAGGTGAATTTACCAAAAGAGCTTTTTTAAATAAAAGAATGGATTTATCTCAAGCGGAAGCTGTAGCGGATATTATTCACTCTAAAACGAAAGAGTTTGCAAAAGTCTCTATGAAAAATCTCTCCGGAGTATTGAAAGAAAAAATTAATGGTATAAGAAATGAAATTTTTGAAGTTCTGTCCCGCATTACTGCAGGCATTGATTTTCCTGAAGATGTAAACGAGCCGGAATATTCTTATCTTACAGAAACTTTTACAAGAATAATTTCACAAATAGATTCCGTGCTCCGTGATGCGGATACTTCCAATGTCTTGAGACAAGGAATTTCCGTTACTATTGCCGGACGCCCGAATGTGGGAAAATCTTCGATTTTCAATGCACTTTTAAGCCTTGACAGAGCTATTGTTACTGATATAGCCGGAACCACCAGAGATGTACTAAAGGAAACTCTTGATTTAGGAGTTCCCGTTACGCTAATTGATACAGCCGGAATCCGTGAAGATGAAGATGTTTCCAAAGTGGAAAAAATCGGGATTGAATATTCAAAACAGTCGCTTGAGGATGCAGATTTGGTTATTTTTGTGTATGATGCACAAGCCGGCATGACAAAAGAAGATGAAGAGATTTTTGAGCTTGCACAAGAAAAAAAACATCTGGTTATTGCAAATAAATGCGATTTGATTTCGGAAAGAAAAGACGGACTGCATTATATTTCCGCTAAAACCGGAGAAGGAATCGGCGAACTGAAAGAACTCATTACAAAACAGGTTTGTGACATAGAACCGGACAATCTGGAGTTTGTAACCAATTCCCGCCAGCAGGTTTGTCTTGCTCGTGCTAAGACAGCTCTTGAGCAGGCGCTTTTAGGTGCGCAGTTAAAAGAACTGCAAGATTTAATCTCAATTGATGTAAAATCTGCAATCCTGGCGCTTGACGAGATTACAGGTGAATTGATTACAGATGATATTCTAAATAATATTTTTGATAATTTCTGTATAGGTAAATAATGGAAAAAGAGCCAAAAACAGTTATAGCTTTGATGTCAGGAACATCCTGCGACTCAATTGATGCAGGGTTTTGCGAAGTCGCGCCGGATATGAGTGTAAAACTCCTTAAAGGAATAAATCATCCTTATCCGGAACATATAAGAGCCAAACTTTTTCAGGCTTTTCGCGGGGAGATAAATATTAAAGAACTCTGTCAGCTTAATTTTGCTGTCGGAAAATGTTTCGCGGATGCCGCAAATATTTTAATAGGAGAGTTTGGAAAGCCGGACTTTATATCATCTCATGGGCAAACTGTTTACCATTATCCCTATGATGAAAAAATTGATAATATTTCTCTCAAAAGCACACTCCAGATAGGAGAGAGTTCGATTATAGCTAAAGAAACCGGATGTATGGTGATTTCAAATTTCCGCGAAAAAGATATAGCTCATGGCGGACAAGGGGCACCGCTGGTGTGTTTTGCAGATGAAAAATGGTGGGGTAAAGGAGGAAAATACAGGGAAAAGAATAGTGATGAAAACTTCAGAGGCGGCGAAGCATGCAGTTCCAAAAGCTATGCAATACAAAATATCGGAGGAATTTCAAATGTCACTGTTGTATCTGACGAGTGTGATACTTTCGGATTTGATACCGGATGCGGCAATATTATGATTGATTACTGTACTCAAAAGTTTTTCGGACATAAGTATGACAAAAACGGTGAAATTGCGACTTCGGGTCAGGTTTGCGAAAGTTGGCTGGATTGCCTTTTGCAGGATGAGTATTACTATATTAACCCGCCTAAAACTACGGGAAGAGAGTATTTTTCGAATAAGTATATAGAAAATATTTTAAAAACAGCCCCGACAGAGCCTCAAGATGTTATTACTACTCTTACGGCGCTTACTGCAAAAACAATTGCACAAGCGTATGAAAGATTTATTTATCCGTCTGTTCATATTGATACTGTGGTTATTGGCGGCGGCGGGGCTTATAATAAAACTTTGATGAAGTTTTTGAGGAGCTATCTGCCTAAAAGGATTGAACTTAAGACTCATGAGGATTACGGAATTTCCAATAATTTTAAAGAAGTTATGGCTTTTGCTCTTCTCGGGTACTGCAATTATTATAATATTCCGAATAATCTCCCATGCTGCACCGGGGCTGAAAAAAGAACTGTACTGGGAAAGATTACATATTAAGCATCTAATACCGACTCTCTATTAATTTTCCCAAGAGTTAAACTGAGGGAAGTAAGATACATTATATCGGGAATTATTCACTTAAGTTCGCTCTACCTTAGGAAAGGGGACTTTTCTTATTCACCTATTAACTTATTTCCTTAATCACTCAGTCACAGGTCACTAATTTCTCCTCCAAATATTAATTTTTTGTTTATTTTTTAATAATCACCTGAAAAAAGTGATTAAATGATAGTAGTAACTAGTGAATAGTGACTGGTGATTAGTGAATAGATTTTTTAACGGGTTATTATTCACTGTTCACGAAACGACATACAAGTTAAAAAAGGAGATATAAAAATGGCAAAGACAATAGGTATTGACTTAGGTACAACAAACTCGGTTGTAGCTGTTATGGAAGGCGGCAAACCAACCGTTATAGCTAACGCAGAAGGTATGAGGACAACTCCTTCTATAGTAGGTTTTTCTAAAACAGGTGAAAGACTTGTAGGTCAGCTTGCAAAACGTCAAGCTATCTTGAACCCTGATAAAACAATCGCTTCAATTAAAAGACACATGGGCGAAGATTATAAAAAGAATATTGACGGAAAAGACTATACTCCGCAAGAAATTTCAGCAATGATTTTAAGAAAGCTTGCTGATGATGCAAGTGCATACTTGGGAGAAAAAGTTACATCAGCAGTTATTACAGTTCCTGCATATTTTAACGATGCTCAAAGACAAGCAACCAAAGATGCAGGTAAGATTGCAGGGTTAGATGTTCTTCGTATTGTCAACGAACCGACTGCTGCAGCTCTTGCTTACGGTCTTGAAAAAGATAAATCAGAAAAAGTTCTTGTATTCGACTTGGGCGGCGGTACTTTCGATGTATCTATTCTTGAAATAGGCGATGGTGTTCATGAAGTTCTTTCTACATCAGGTGATACTCACTTGGGTGGTGATGACTTTGATAAAAAGATTATTGACTGGATTTGTGAAGAATTCAAAAAACAAGAAGGTATTGACTTAACAGGTGATAAACAGGCTATGCAGCGTATTAAAGAAGCTGCTGAAAAAGCTAAATGCGAACTTTCATCTGTTGTTGAAACAACAATTAACTTACCTTACATCACAGCTGATGCAAACGGTCCTAAGCACCTTGAATTAACACTTACAAGAGCTAAGTTTGAAGAACTTTCTCATGATTTGTTAGAAAGATGTAAAAAACCGGTTGAGCAAGCATTATCAGATGCAGGATTAACTAAAAATGATATTAATGAAGTTGTATTAGTAGGCGGTTCAACACGTATCCCTGCTGTTCAGCACTTGGTTAAAGAATACACAGGTAAAGATCCTAACCAATCAGTTAACCCTGATGAAGTAGTTGCAGTCGGTGCTGCAATCCAAGCAGGTGTTCTTGCCGGTGAAGTTAAAGATATCGTTCTTCTTGATGTTACACCGTTAACATTAGGTATTGAAACATTAGGCGGAGTTATGACTCCTCTGGTACCTCGTAACACTACAATCCCTGTAAGTAAATCACAGGTATTCTCTACTGCTGAAAACAATCAAACTGCAGTTGATATTAATGTTCTTCAGGGTGAAAGACCAATGGCATCAGATAACAAATCTTTAGGTATGTTCAGACTTGAAGGTATTGCTCCTGCTATGAGAGGTATCCCTCAAATTGAAGTTACATTTGATATCGATGCTAACGGTATTGTTAATGTTTCAGCTAAAGATAAAGCTACAAACAAAGAACAAAAAATTACAATTACAAACTCTTCTAACTTATCAGAAGCTGATATTGACAGAATGGTTAAAGAAGCTGAAGCAAATGCTGAAATTGATAAGAAACATAAAGAAGAAGCTGAAATCAGAAATAATGCTAACAGCTTAATCAGTTCTGCTGAAAGAATTGTAAAAGATTTTGAAGGCAAAATTGCTGAAGCCGATAAAACAAAACTTGAAGAACAAAAGAAAGCTTTGGAAGACGCATTAAAAGAAAATAAATCTGCTGATGAAATTAAAAAACTTTCTGAAAATTTACAACAAACAATGTATGCAATTTCTCAAGCAGCTTATTCTCAAGTTCAACAAGAAGGAGCTCAAAGTGCTAATTCTGAAAGCGCTTCATCTGAACAAGCAAAATCAAATAATGATGATGATGTAATTGATGCTGAATATACTAAAGAATAATTCTTTAATACAGATGAAAAAAGACTCGATTTATTAATCGAGTCTTTTTTATTATTAAATTTTTTATTTGAAACTCAACCACATTGTTTCATATGGTTTTAGTTTTATTATTAATTTCTTATTTTCAATAATAAAAATTTTGGGTTCTTTTGTTATTAGTTCTTGCATTTTTATTTCAGTATCTGTTTCATTTAGATTCAGATGATTAGTATCCAATTCTGCAAAAACTTTTTTATCAGATAAATTGTTGACCATTAAAATCTTGTCATATTTACCTTTTCGCAAATAAGAAAATACTTGAGGTTTATCTGATTTAACTTCTATAAAATCACCACGTGAAATTGTATTGTAATTTTTTCTGACTTCAATTAAACGTTTAACATTCTTATATATTTTGCTGTTAAAGTTATTGTTTCTATACATTGCGCGGTAGAATGTATTTCTTTTAATTGCACCTCTGTGAATGTCTCTGCTGTCAAAATATGAAAGCATTTCAGAACTTTTATTTTTATTTTTGTCTCGTTTTTCTCTTATTTTTGCCCATCTTTGAGCATAAGAAAAATTATTTTGGCTTCCTATTTCATCTCCGTAATAAATAATAGGAATACCTTTTAGTGATAAAAGTATTGCAAAAGTCATATTAATTCTGTCAATATCGTTATCCAAAAAGTTAGCTAATCTTCCGCTTATGCCAAATCCTTTACGGAATTCTGCACCCTTATCAGCTAAATCTTCATATAATAATTCTCTGGTTTCTTTATTAACCATTTCAAGTGTTAATTCATCATGAACTCTTAAAAATACAGCCCAGCTTGCACTATCAGGAATTTGAGGAGTTTTTTTATGTGTTTTCCAGAAATATGAATTATCTCCTGATACTATAGTTGCCCAAATTGCAGGCATATATGGAAAATGATATGCAATTTGAGCTTCATTTGTTCTTGTAAGTTCTTTTATTTTATTATCAATATTTATTTCTACTTCATTTTCTGTTCCAAAATATGGAAGAAGTTTTTTGGGTGGTTGACATGCTTCTACCTGAATAACACTTCTGGGGGCAGTTTCTTGCAAGAAAGTGCTAAGAATTTTTATTATTTCATGGGTTTTTGGCAGATTCTCGGCATTTGTTCCTTCTTCTTTTATCAAATACGGAATTGCATCCATTCTGAAAATATCTATACCAAGATTTGCCCAAAATGCTATAGTTTCAAGATTATAATAAAGTACTTTCGGATTTTCCCAGTTTATATCGAGTTGAAAAGGATAAAATGTATGATATAAATAATAATCCTTACCCTCAATTGTTACTTTTCTGTAGTTAGATTGAGTTATTTCCGGGAAAATTAATCTTCTTTTTGATATTTTACCGCTATCATGTTTGTATTCTGCAATGTAGCC
>CALUTN010000016.1 GCA_944323665.1 Candidatus Gastranaerophilales bacterium
GACTACAGTTCACTCATATACCGGTGACCAAAGAATCTTAGACGCAGGTCACAAAGATCCTCGTCGTGCAAGAGCCGGTGCTTTGAACATCGTTCCTACTAAGACTGGTGCTGCAAAGGCTGTTGCTCTTGTATTACCTCAATTAAAAGGTAAATTGGACGGTTTCGCTATGAGAGTTCCTACTCCGGACGTTTCTTTAGTAGACGTTGTATTTGAACTTTCAAAAGACGTAACTGTAGAAGAAGTTAACGCTGCATTAAAAGAAGGCGCTGACGGACACGTTCTTTGCTACACTGAAGAACCGTTAGTATCTTCTGACTACATCGGAACTTCTCAATCTTCAACTGTTGACGCTTTATTAACTCGTGTAATGGGCGGAAACCAGGTTAAGATTATTTCTTGGTACGATAACGAAATGGGTTATTCAACTCGTTTGGCTGAAACAACTAAGATGGTTGCATCAAAGTTATAATATAAAGCCAGTAGGTTTTTGCGGGGTGCGGAATATTGATTTCGCACCCCGCTTATTTATGCGGGCTTGCAATATATAAATGTTTGTTTTATTATGTGTTTGGTACAAAAGGCGATAAAGGTGGTGAAAAAAGAATGCCAGAAGTTAAAGTAGGCGAAAACGAAAGTATCGAAAGCGCTTTAAGAAGATTCAAAAAGAAAATCCAAAAAGCCGGAATTCTTTCTGAAGTAAAAAAACGCGAAAGATATGAAAAGCCTAGCGTGAAGAGAAAACGCAAATCTGAAGCAGCTCGCAAGCGCAAGGTTTAATATAATAAGTTTTGAAAGAGGCAGTATAACGTTTGTTGTACTGCCTCTTTTGTTGTGCTTTAAGTTAAACTGATTATTTTCTCTTTCCCTCTTGAAAAAGTGATATGTTTATCTTATTATACTTTTACGGCGACATGGCCAAGTGGTAAGGCAGAAGCCTGCAAAGCTTTTACCCCCGGTTCGAATCCGGGTGTCGCCTTTTTATTTTACGTAAAATCCGAGAATCACGAATTATAAATATGGAAAATATGGAGTTAAAGAACTTTTGGGAGAATATCAAGTCGGAACTTTTGAGGGTTCTGCCTGAAAGTGCTCAACCATGGGTAGTTCCGCTTGAAATATCCGGCTATGACAGTGGTGTTATCACTGTTGTAACAGGACAGATGATGGGTCGTGATCTGCTAAGAAAGAATCATTATAAGCAAATTGTTGAAATAATAAGAAACTATACCCGGAATGAAAATACTGATTTTGTAATTATTTATGATGAAAAAGCTGCAAGAGATTTAAGAAAAGAAAATGAAAAGATTCAAAAGAAGGCTCTTGAAAGAAAAATAAAAGAGCAGGCTATGGAAAATTTAAGTAATATGCAGTCGTATTCTAATTTGAATCTAAAATACAAATTTGAGAATTTTGTAGTAGGAAAAAGTAATGAATTTGCTTACAAAGTAGCAATGGCGGTGGCGCAACATCCTGCACAAAAGTACAATCCTCTGTTTATATACGGGAATGCAGGACTTGGTAAAACCCACTTAATGCAGGCTATCGGACACTATACAATATTTAATAATTCGAAATTAAAAGTTAAATACACTAAGACGGAAGATTATGTTAATGATTTTATTTCAAATAGCAGGAACTCAAAAGATACTGTAGAAAACATGTCTAAGTTTAATAAAAAATATACAAATATCGATATTATCCTTATTGATGATATACAGTTTATTGAGTCAAAAAATAAGACAATGGCTCAAATGCAGCATACGTTTGACAGTCTTTACAATAAGGGAAAACAGATTGTCATAACCTCTGATAGAGTTCCTAAAGATATTCCGACCCTGACAGCAGCATTATGCTCAAGGTTTGAGATGGGGCTTATGGTTGAGCTTACGCCGCCGGATTTTGAAACAAGAGTTGAGATAATCAGAAAGCTTGCAAATGATAATGATTTAAAATATACGGAAGATGCTCTTGATTATATAGCAAGAAATTATGATAAAAATATTCGAGAGCTTGAAGGAGCTTTCAATAAAGTTTCTGCTTATTCGGAAATTACAGAACATCCGCTTGATATATGTCTTGTTAAAGAGGTCTTGAAATGTAATAAAGCTTCGGAGGAAATAAGCTTTGATAAAATAGCGGGGATTACTGCAAAATATTTTGATACGGATATTGATGATTTAAAAGGAACATCGCGGGGGCAAAAAATCTCACTAGCAAGACATGTAGCGATTTATTTATCCAGAGAACTTACAGGGAAAAGTTTTGTCAGTATTGCAGAATATTATAACAAAAAGCACACTACTATAATGTTTGCGCATGACAAAATTAAGGCGGAACTTCCTTTAAAACGGGAATTAGCTGAGGCCGTAAGAGAAATCAGGCAAGTATTAAAAACTGTTTAATTTGTTTTGGACTCGCAATAATAAGTATTTTGTGCTATTTTATTATTGGGAGATTCAAAGTAAATATGCTTGATGATATAAAATACCTCTATATCCTAAAATTGGCGGAAAAAAATATAAATGAAAATAAATTTGAGATAGCATTAGAAAAATTAAATCATCTTATAAGGGAAGATTATAGGCCTTCTGTAACTTACCTAAAGAGGGGCTTATTGTGTAAAAAACTGCTTATGTTTAAAGAAGCGTATTCAGATTTTACATATATTATTGATAATTGTGCTGATAAAGTTGCGGCTTACTATGAGAGATTGAACCTGAATTTTGAGACTTCAAATTACAAAGAAGCAATAAAGGATGCGGATATTATTCTTAAAAATTTTCCGGAGGAAGCTGAAGTAAAAAAACTTAAACTCCTTTCTTTTATATATTCCAATCAAGATGAATATGCAAGGGACTATGTTTTATCTTTATTCGGTAATAATAAATTTAAAGTTATTCAATATTTGTTAAGTGAAACAGCAAGTGTTCTTTCGAAGGATGAGTATGCAAACGGATTAAAACTGCTGAATATTATTGAGCTGATAGATAAAAACAATCCGATGAAAATACTTAAAGAGGCTTCAATATACGGTTTATCAGGAGACAAGCGCCGGGAGGATGAGCTTTTACAGAAGATTGATAATATATTTCCAAAATATTTTATATCACATTTTAAGTTTTATGATATGTATCAGGATAAAGATCCGTTGGAAATAAATTTTTTATTAGAGCTTGAAGTTTTTGATAAACAGCATCTTTTAGCATACTTTATGCGGGTATTAGAAGGGTATAAAAATCATTTGGAAGGTCATATTATTGATTCAAAGGAGTGCTTTGAAAAGGCAATTGAGATAAATCCCAATAAACCCGAGGCATACGTTTTACTGGCGCAAACCCTGCAGCTTATATCCGGTTACGATAATCCGCAATACAAGGAAGAGGCGGAAGAAAATTATAAAAAAGCTCTGAAAATATACTCAGACTCAAACCTCGTAATAAAAGCCGAAGATATGAAGCGTCAAATTAAGCATCTAAACTCCAGTATAGTTTTAAAGTAAACTGTTTTCAATTTCTTCTTCATTGACCCCTTTGTAATTAATTTTAGAAGAAGTAATAGGCTGTTTGTAGTCAGATTTATTAATTGAGCGAGACTCTACTATAACCGATGGAGGAAGAATTGACCATTTGTATAGAGCTGTAGACATCCTTCTGTAGAACTTATCAAGCCATTCAATTTTTTGTTCTTTGCTTATTTTATTCTTCTTTTCATAAATAAATTCAGCTTGAAGAAGGTCATAATAGGACTCGTTTTTATTTTCTATTCTCCAAATAATTTCATCCAAGAACTCGTAAGGCATAAGAGCATCTTCAGCATTAAGAGTTTTTCCGGTCTTAGGGTCTATAGCAAGTTCCGCCCCGGGTTTTTTAAGTATAACAGCTTCCGGGATTGCATTTTTATCTTCTCTGTTTGAGTTCAGCCATCTTGCAAAGGCAAAAAGTTTCGTCTTAGGGACATCCGCAATAGGGGCAAATCCGCCGGACATATCTCCGTTAATCGTCGCATACCCCATATAGAGTTCAGATTTATCCGATGTTGCAATAGGAATACATGATGCAAACTCATTACTTATACCCCATAGGAACATTGCTCTTGAGCGAGCCTGAATATTATCCGGGGTAAATG
The DNA here is from genome assembly GCA_944323665.1 of Candidatus Gastranaerophilales bacterium. GTDB lineage: Bacteria > Cyanobacteriota > Vampirovibrionia > Gastranaerophilales > Gastranaerophilaceae > CAG-196. Next base: position 4,129 of record CALUTN010000016.1, read on the forward strand.
AAATTTTGTATCTGTTATCCCATTTTGTTTCTATTACTTTGAAAAGTTGGTCAAGACAGGCTGTTGTCGTATCAACCATAGGTTTAATAGAAGCTTCCGTAAAATTTATACCCAAATTATGCGCAAGCTCTTCTGCATCAGATTTGCTTTCTTTAGAAGTTAATTTTGACGGCATTGAAATTCCAAATACATTTTCTTTTCCGAGAGCATCTGCTAGAAGTACTGCGCAAACAGTAGAATCAAGACCGCCGGAAAGACCCAAAACAGCTCTTTTGAACCCGCATTTTGAGAAATAATCTCTTATTCCTTGAACAATCGTTTTATAAGTTCTTTCCAAATCCGATTCATACTCAAGAGTAAAGACTTTTTGTTCTGTTAAAGATTTTTCCAGACCTCTTGTCAGCGGATAAATTTTGCCGATTGCGTTTTTCAGATTTACAATTAAAAATTGTTCCTCAAAAGACTTTGCCCGCGCAATCAATTCTCCGCTATAATTAAATACCCTGCTTGAACCGTCAAAAGATATGTTATCAATTGCACCCACTTGATTTACATAAATCATCGTTTTTTTATACTTTGAAGAAATAAATGAAAGCATATTATGTTTTAACTGTTCTTTTTTAGCCCTTGTCGGCGATGCCGAACAATTAATAAAAACGTCAGCTTCTTTTAACTCTTCTATAGGATCTCTGTCATAAAGATTTTTTTCAAAAAATTCCTTATTATTCCAGCAGTCCTCACAAATAGATATACCGTATTTTATGCCATTTACCTCGAGATACTTATTTGATGGTAAAATATTTTCTTTAGAAAACACACCCAGAGTCTCTGCCGGTTGAATACCCGCAACAGGAGATGGCTCAATATACCTGTAATCGTTAAATTCAGAATACGTAGGAAGCAACGACTTTCTTACAATTCCTGTAATTTTACCATTTTGCAGTATAGCAGCCGAATTATAAAATCTTTTTCCTTCTGCATCTTTTTCTCGTGGTTCTACAAACCCGACTATAGCTGTAGTATTTTTGGTAATCTTTGCCAAACCCTTAAGCCATTTAATATTTTCACGCACTATAAGCGGATGTCTGTCAATAGTATCCTCTATCGGATATCCCATTAGTGCCAGTTCCGGGAAAATAACCAAATCCAGCCCGATTTTTTCAGCATATTTTATGTATTTAGCTATCTTTTTTGCATTAAATTCCAGATTCCCTGCTGTGGGGTCAATTTGAGCGAGTCCGATATAACCGCCTTGTGAGGTAATTGAAGCTATTTCTTCAACCATATTTTCAGAAGGAATTTCTCCGTGAGAAAATTTTTTATCTACAACTTCTGAAAGTTCATATAACCTGCTATCTATTTTCGTCATAGTGTTTGCCTTTTACTTTATAAGCGCATCCGCAACTTCTCTAAATGCGCCGGCTCCGCCGTGCCTTTGGGTAATTTGTATACCTTCTATCAATTTTATTTTATCTACAGCATCCGGAACCGTAACCGCATATTTAGAATAACATAAAGATTCATAATCGTTTACATCATCTCCTATGTAAACATACTCATCTTCTTTCAAGCCATATTTTTCAATTATTGATTTTATAACAGCAAGCTTATTTCTGATTCCCTGATGAACCTCTTCAAGTTGAAACTTGTTTGCAATAAGTTCTATTGCAGAATTAGTCTCACCTGAAATTATCCCCATCATAAATCCGTTTTTTCTAAGAAGAGAAAATGCCATAACATCTTTAAAATTAAGTTTTCTTGTCATATCACCTTTTGAATCTACATAAACGCAATTATCAGTAATAATTCCGTCGAAATCTGTTATGACCATTTTAATTGTTTCGGGCAGTTTAATCATTATTTAACTCTTCTTAATTTTTCAATTATAGGAACTTCTCTTGGGTAAACGACCTTAACTCCGTCGCCAAGAAGGGTCGGAACTTGCCTGATATCTCTTACCATGTGGTATAAACCAGCCATTTCCAGACTTGCCGCTTGGTCAGAACCCCAATTTGTTCTATCAACTGTTATATGCCGCTCTACTGCTGCAGCTCCGAGAGCAACCGCAAGAACAGACGGCGTTACGCCTCTTTCATGTCCTGAATATCCGATAGGACAATTAAATTCTTTCTTAAATGATTCTATAACTCTTAAATTCATTTCCTCGGTGTTTGATGGATAGGTAGATGTGCAATGAAAAATAACAAGATTATCTTCCCCAAGTATAGAAACCGCATGTCTAATTTCTTCCAAAGTACTCATCCCTGTGGATAACAAAAGAGGTTTTCCTTTTGATTTTGTGTATTTTAATAGATTATCATCCGTTAAAGAGGCGGAAGCTATCTTGTAGCACGGGACATCAAACTTCTCCATAAAATCAACAGAGCCTTCATCCCAGCAGGAAGCAAACCAGATAATGCCCTTACGCTTGCAATACTCATCAATTTCTCTGTATTCATCTTCCCCGAATTCAAGACCTCTTTTTAAATCACCGTTTGTATTACCAAAGACGCTCTTTCTTTCTTTCGCTAATTCCTCTTTTGTATAGACAACATCTACCGTTCGCTTCTGGAATTTAACAGCATCACAGCCTGTAGTAACTGCAATATCAATCATTTTTTTCGCCAGTGATACCGAACCGTTATGATTTATCCCTATTTCTGCAATAATAAAACAAGGATATCCGTCACCGATAATCTTATCAGCAATTTTTACGATTTTTGACATCTATACTCCTTTACTATAATCGCAATTAGCTTAAATATTTTTTGTACAAAGCAAAATCATCAGGATCTACTCTGTGCTTTTCAGACAAGCTCGGTTCCGGAGCAGTTTCCTCTTCTTGTTCGGTAAACAAAGAATCAATTATTCCCTCAGAGCTGTAATTGCTAATACCGGGTTCCGTTTCCGTAAAGCCTTCGGCTAAATCATCAGATTGATTATCCTGTATTTGAGATTCTTCCTCGATAGTTTTACTGTCTCTATTTTCACTGTGAGCTTTTGTAATAAGTTTTGAAAGCCCAATTGATGGAATCTCAATTTTTGGAATCTCTATTTTAGGTATTTTTATATTAGGAATCTCAATATGCGAATATTCTTTTTCTCCGTCATCTTCCGAAAAAGCTCCCAAATCCTTAATAAGATGTATAGACGCGGAAGAAGCACCTATAAGCATTCTTTTTCCGTCAAGTTCAACTACATGCAAAGTCTTGTTATTACCTAACGGGGTTGTTGATATTACAGAAACTTTTGAACGGGAAAAATCCCCTGTCTGTTTGAGGGTTCTAAAACCAAATCTGTTTAATTTAGCATAAATAATTCCTGTGACATAAATCAGCAGAATTACAAAAACAAGAGACATCACCACTGAGATAATACTGGGTTCATGTCCGATTGACTGGGCTGCCGCAAGTGCCGTATCAGGAGAACCTGTCACAGTGGATGCTTCTGCCGGCTGGACTGCATAAGCCAAAGGGTCAGGCAAATCCGGCAGAACCTCAAACTTCTCCGAGGCATAACATAACATCGTACTAAACCAGCAAGCAGCTCCCAAACTATATAATTTAATCTTATTCATTTATTAATCCCATGATTTCTGGTATAATTATAGCATAAAAATTTTAATTAGGACCATCTGACATGCTCTTGGAATTAAAAAGCTTTATTGTTGAAGAAAGCGGAACCATTTTAGCTCATATACTTCACTTATTTATATTGTTTCTTTTGGTTTCTTTGTTCATTTTTATACGCAGGACAAAAGCAAAATGGAATAAACTAAATGACTATATAGCATCTGTTATAAAAACCGTAAACTCAATACGATACGGAGATTTGACAAAAAAACTGGATAAAATGGACTTACCGGACTCGGAAGCACTATCCGACAGTGTTAACAGAATGATTGAAACTCTGCATGATAGAGAAAGTATGATAACAGAATATCAAGGCGAACTTATCAAGCAGAACAAATTTCTTGAAGCCGCTATAAATTCCTTATCTGACGGACTTATTATTACAGACGAAAATGATATAATCCAGAGAGCAACTATAAGAATCTCCGAATGGTTTAATATCCCCGGCAAAGAAATTATTGGGAAGCCTCTTTCCGACTTTATTGATATACCGAAAAGAAAAACCGTTGAAACTCTCAATGATGACGAAGTTAAAATACTTGCAGACCCTGCTGCAAGTTATCTGGCAAGCTCTGTTGAATTAAAACTGGATGAAAATCAGAAGAGATATATCGTAATTCTAAAAAACAATACAAATCAAAAGGAACTTGAAACCTTAAAAGAAGATTTTGTCGCAACATTAACCCATGATTTAAAAGTTCCTATTATTGCCGAAACAAATATGATAGAGCTGTTTTTAAATGAAAATTTTGGACCTATAAGCGACAAACAAAGAGTTGCACTGAAAAATATGCAAACTTCAAATAAAGAACTGCTTGAGCTTGTTCAAGTTGTTTTGGATACTTACAAAATTAAAGATGGTAAAATAAGTCTCCATAAAGAAAATATTATGCTCAAAGGTTTTATTGAAGAAATAATAGAAGAAATGTCTCCAATAGCGCAAAAAACCGGTAATGTAATTAAATTTATACTAAACCGTGACATTAGAGTTCTCGCAGACCGGTTTCAGTTAAAAAGAGTTGTTAAAAATTTAATACAGAATGCCATATCTTACGGTTCTCCAAAATCACCTATAGAAATATATATCGGGGAAATTCCTAAGTATATCACCATAAGGATAAAAGATTACGGGGCTGGTATTTCCAAATCCGATATAGATAAAATTTTTAACAAATACTATTCAGCTGCAAAGAAATTCCGGAAAATAGGAACGGGGCTAGGGTTGTATTTGGCTTTACAGATATTAAAAGCTCACAATGGAGATTTAGCAGTTGAAAGCGAGGAAGGAGTGTATACGGAATTTTGTATAAAACTTCCGGCATAAGCTTATGAGTGAAATATTATATGACACCAAATATTTGCAGCTAAAAAGTACACCGTCAAAAAGCGGAAAGCCCTGGGTTTATGCACATAGACCTAATGCAAAAGATGTTGTAGTAATACTTCCTGTAGCGGGAGATTCTATCCTTTTTCTTATAGAAGAACGCCCGCCGCTTAATGCAGAAAATAAAGCTGTCTATTCTGTTGCAATACCTGCAGGATTAGTCGGTGATGAGAGAGGTAATGAAACTGTTGAAGAAGCTATCAAAGCGGAATTGTTAGAAGAATCCGGGCTTGCCGCTGACAGAATAAAGATTGTTTCAAGAAAAATTGCAAGTTCACCGGGGTGTGTTTCCGAAACAGTAACTATTGCAATAGCTTATATAGATAACTACGAGATAAAGGTTAAACCTGTAAGTGATGGCGGAGTTATTGTTGACAGGATTTTAGTTAAAAGAAATGATGTATATACCTGGTTAAGAAACAAAGAAAATGAAGGGTATGCGATGACGGCTTCAACACTTGCTGCCCTTTATTATTTATCAGAGGAGAGTGAATAAATGATTTCAAGAGGTATAAGAGGAGCTATAACTGTAAAAGAAAACACACCTAAAGCAATAGAAGAAGCGGTTATTGAACTTTTAGATGAAATTGTTAAGAGAAACAATCTTGATATTAGCTTAATATCGCATGCAATTTTTACATTCACACCTGATTTGAATGCAGATTTCCCGGCAAAGTATGCGAGAGTTAATTTAAATTGGAAAGACGTCCCAATGCTATGTTTCAATGAAATTGATGTTCCGGGAGCTTTAAAGATGTGTTTGAGAGTTTTAGTCGTAGTTAACTGCGGAGAGGAATTTGAACCTGAATTCGTTTATTTAGATGGAGCTGCAAATTTAAGAAAATGAAAATACTTGTTGTTGATGATATAAGAGGATGGAGAGAGTATCATAAAGCTATTGCCCAAGAGCTTTTTCCGGAGGCTGAAATACTTGAAGCGGAATCAGCAAAAAACGGTTATGATTTAGTTATGGAAAATAATGAGAATCCGTTTGATATAATAATAACCGATTTACAAATGGAACAAGATTTTGAACCCGATTATGCGGGGGAATGGCTGGTTAAGCAAATCAAAACCTTTAAAAATTATTCAAAGACAAGAATAGTCATAATCTCTGCAACTTTTAATATACATCATATTGCAGACATTCTTGGGGTTGAATGTATTCCTAAAACAACGGCAAGAAACTTCCCTCAAGCATACGAAATTCTAAAATAACACTAATCAACAGAGAAAATATCCTTCAAATCTTCCATAGTTAGAGATTTTGTAATATTTCTGTCGATAGAAACTACGCTGTCAACAAGGTCGCGCTTTCTGCCTTTGATTTTCTGAATCTTTTCTTCAACAGTATTCTTGGTAATAAGCCTGTATACAAATACTTTCTTAGTCTGTCCGATACGGTAAGCTCTGTCTGTCGCCTGGTCTTCAACAGCAGGGTTCCACCAAGGGTCGTAATGAATAACATAATCCGCTCCGGTCAGATTCAAACCTGTTCCGCCGGCTTTCAAACTTACTAAGAATATAGGTATATTCGGGTTGTTATTAAAGTTTTCAACCGCTTTTTGCCTGTCTTTAGTTTTACCTGTCAAATATTCATAAGGAATACCTTCTCTTTCAAGCCAGCCTTTAATAATATCAAGCATATCAACAAACTGGCTGAATAAAAGAACTCTGTGACCTTCCTGAATAATTTGTTCAAGCATACCTTTTAAGTACTCAAACTTACCTGATTTTATGACGCCTTTAACATGTTCTTTGTCATAAAGTTTCGGATGACAGCAGATTTGGCGCAATCTGAGGAGAGCTGAGAAAATAGACATTCTGCTCTTTTCAAGACCGTTAAGTTCAATACTCTTGAAGAGTTCTTCTTTTGTACTATCAAGAACCTCAAGATAAAAGTCTCTCTGCTCATCTGTAAGTTCACAATATGCCATGTTTTCAACTTTATCCGGCAAGTCTTTGGCAACATCTCTCTTCATACGTCTCAGGATGAACGGGAAGATTTGAAGCTTCAAACGTTTTTCAACAGTCTTATCCTGTCTTTCCATAATCGGTGTAACGTATCTATAATTAAATTCTGCCACATTGAATAAAAATCCCGGCATCAAAAAGTCAAATACTGACCATAACTCTTCCAGCTTATTTTCAATCGGGGTCCCGGAAAGAGCAAGTTTATGATCAGACTCTAAACTCTTAACAGCTTGAGCAGTCTGGGAAATTGCATTTTTAATATTTTGGGATTCATCTAAGATTACGTATCTGAACTTGTACTTTTTGAGTTTTGCAATATCTCTTCTGACAAGTGCGTAACTGGTAATTACAATATCGTATTCCGGAATCTTTTTAAATAAATCTTTTCTGTCCGCACCGGCAATTTTCAAGCAGCTTAGCCCGGGTGTAAATTTCTGGATTTCAGCCTCCCAGTTAAATACAACCGTAGTCGGCGCAATAACAAGTGTAGGCTGAGGTCCGTCAACTTCTTTTGCTTTCTGTAAAAGACTAAGCGCCTGCAAAGTTTTACCTAAACCCATATCATCCGCAAGGATTCCGTTTAAACCATACTGGTACAAGAACCAAAGCCAATGGAAACCCTTGACTTGATATTCACGGAACTCTGCATTAACCCCTTTAGGAAGTTCGACACCTTCTGATGTCGTTGAGAATGTCGAGATTTGCTCCCAGAATTTTTGGAATTTGTCACTCATTACAAGCTCAAATCCCTGATTTTGAAGTTCTGATATCAAACCTACACGGTATGTTTTAACTAAAAACTTGTTCTCATTATTTCTATACGCATCAAAAGAGTTAAAAGAACGCATTATCTGATAAATATTCTGCGCCGGATATTCAACAAAGCCTAAACTCCGTACACGTGCATATTTTTCGCCGTTCTGAATTGTTTCATAAATATCATCAAAGTTAATAACTTCTTCTCCGACCTGACCATAAATCTGGATTTCCATACTATCTATTGATTCTTCGGAGAAGTCGATTTTTGCACACATTCTAAAAGGTTCCGGAATAAGTTTAAAGAAAGACATGTCATCCCGTTCTTCAAACTTCCAGCCTTCACCAGCCTGCTGAATATAGTAATTATAAAAATCTATTGCGTTTTCTTTCTCAAGAGCAAGGTTATTTGTCTGCATCGGAACAAATTTGCAGGCAAGAAGCATGTTATATGCCATCTGCTCATGTTGATAATCTCTTTTTATCCAGTATACAAGATCTTCTTCCTGACTCTTGACTGAAATATACGGAGATTTATCATTACTTTTTGAATAAGGAACTCTTACCCCCGAATAATCAAATTCCAAAGAGGCTTTAAGCGACTGGTCATAGTCAATACCGAGAGTTACTACATTAACCGGCGGTTTGTGCTCCATCAGCAACTTTGAGATATTTTCCGCAATCGTAACATTCATAATCTCCCGCAAATGAGGAAGCTCTTCATATACAAACTTACCGCCGTCAGCATCCTTTAAATCTGTAAATGTGGATTTGATAATATTCTGCGGAAGCTCATTCATTGCAATATTAATCGGGAAAATTATATTTTTATACCTTCCCCATTTAATTTGTCTTGAAAAATACTTAACCTCTTCAAAAGGATAGGTTTCATCTTTATCAGGTCTCGTCCAGAAAAGTTCAAGTACGATATTTGTTCCGCCGTTAATAGAAGTTGTTGAAACGTCAAGATTCAAGCTCCATTCCTTATCAGTAAACTTGATTCTTTCTTTCGTCTTTTCGTCCAAAACTTCATCTAATTCTGCCATCAAAGGGAAAACCGGAGCAAATTTTGTAATCGGAATATCGTACCAGCCGGCTTTCTTATCCTGCTTTGAAATTTTTAAAAGAGTTTGAAATAGCGCTAATTCAGCTTTTTGTGAATTATTTAGTTCAAAATCAGGATTCTCTTTTTGTATCTCAATTAAACCTCTTAAAATAGCTTCTAAAGAGCGTACAATTTTGTTTGTAGAGCGGTCTCTAACCAGTATTGAAAAGAAGTTTTGGCGTCTTTTCGGATTAAAGTGAAAAATATAATTTCCCTGCGGAGCTTCTGTCAGTTCATTATTGATATCAGATAAATCAGGCTGAATACCGTATTTTTCAAGAAGCCAATTTTCATAAGCCCTTTCTTCAATCGCTTTAAGTGCAATCGCAACCGAGTGTTTGCACCACTCTTCTTTTAAAGGACAGTTGCAACGAGCTTCGACTTTATTCTTCTTAAAGATTAAATCCGTAACATAAAAATCCTGATAATTACCTTTTACCTTACCCTTGAAAAAGTTTTTTTCAGGATAAGATTCAAGTATCATATCTTTTTGATAATACTCGTATCCCCTGCGCCAACTGCCGGGTGTTGCATTGTGTTTTAAAAAGTCATAATTAAATTTAAATTCACTCATCTGCGTGAAAAGACATCCTCGGGTTAGTCAATAATACCAAAAAGGCAGGAACAAAAGTATTCAAAACTCCAACTTCTAGTAAGATTCCATACCTTGATACAATTATTACATAGTTTTTTTCTAAATGCAAGTTATATTTTATCTACCCTTCCTGCTGATATGCCCAGGCAGAGTGGTTATGTATACTTTCTAATGACTCGCATTCCACTTCAAATGAGTCAATAATATCGTTACTTCTAAGCAATAAAACGACATCGCGCAGCACATCCTCAACAAACTTAGGGTTATCGTACGCATGCTCTGTTACAAATTTTTCATCTTCACGTTTTAATATCGGATATAATTCGGAAGATGCGCATTTTTCAATATTGCTAACCAAATCTTCAATCCAGATATGTTCATCTTCAGGATAAGTAATTTTAACAGAAACTATTGCTCTTTGATTGTGCGCACCATAAGCGGAAATCTCTTTAGAGCATGGACACAGAGTAGTTACGGGGACTTTTACACCCAAATAGAATCTGTATTCCTCACCCTCTTCTTCATAGTTATCTAAAATACCTTCAAATGTGCAGTCATAACACATCGGAGCTGATATGCCAGTTACCGGAGCTTTTTTATCTATGAAGTACTTGAAATCAAATTTTAAATATCCGCTCTTAGCGTTTAATTTCTCAACAATTGCTTTAACGCAGCCTTTTATATCAACCCCCAGAGAATGTCGGCCCCGCCATTCGTCTAAAACTTCAACAAATCTGGACATGTGGGTACCCTTATAATGTGCAGGCAAGGTCACTCCGGCTGTGACATTAGCATAAATGACTTTGTCTTCATTATTTTTTCTTTGAATAACAAAGGGGATTTCAAGGTTTTTTATACCTACTTTTTGTATTTCCACTCCGCGGTTGTCAGCCTGGCTTTGAACATCTTTCATTAAATATCAACTCCTTCAAAACTCTTTTGTTCAAGAGCTATCAAAAGTTTTAAGGCTGCAACTCTCTGAATGTGAGGAGGGGCATTTCTTAATAACTCGACTCCTTTTAGCATCATAGGATCGTTATCATACCAGCGGTTTCCTTTACCCTGATAGGTATTTATAATATCGTAAACATGTTCTATAACCTCACCGGCTACCTGTTCTTGCAGATTCAGCAGGAATTTTGCCGCTTCTGATTTTGTTTCATCGGGCTGAAGTCTCAATAATTCAAGAGCTTCTTTTAATACAGGGTCTTTATCATACCATCGTTTATTAATCATCTCTTCCTCACATTCTTTTTTATTATTGTATAATAATTATGTGTAAATTGAAAGGTATCAGTATGAAAATTCTTCTCATTAACGGTGCCAACCTTAATATGCTTGGGACTCGTGAGCCTGAAAAGTATGGAAGTAAATCTCTTCGGGAGATTGAATATAATGTAATTGAAACCGGTAAAAAACTGGATTGCTCTGTTGATGCTTGGCAAAGCAATTATGAAGGAGAAATTGTTGAAAAAATCCAGTCAGCCAGAGGCGTTTATGACGGAATCCTTATTAACGCGGGAGGTTACACCCATACAAGTGTAGTAATCAGAGATGCCATTTCTGCTGTTAATATTCCAACAGTAGAAATTCATATGACAAATATACATTCAAGAGAAGAATTCCGGCACACCTCACTATTAAGCGCAGTCTGCGTTGGAATTGTTGCAGGTTTTGGAGAAAAAAGCTATATTCTTGCTCTCGAAGGTTTGACCTCTTACTTAAATAAAGGTTTTATGTCATAATATAATTAGAATAGTTGAGGTTATTTAATGTACAATTTCCCTTTTGAGCTGGATGAATTTCAAAAACAAGCATGTGACTGCATTTCTGCAGGGAAAAGTGTTGTTGTCTGCGCGCCGACAGGCGCCGGAAAAACTGTTATTGCAGAACACGCAATTCATTGTGCCTTAAAAGAAGGGAAAAAAGTTTTTTACACAACACCGCTAAAAGCTCTTTCAAACCAAAAATACAGTGATTTTTCCGAGAAGTACGGTTACGACAAAACCGGACTCTTAACCGGAGATACCTCTATTAACAGAAACGCACAAATTATAGTTATGACAACAGAAGTTTTCCGAAACATGCTCTACGGAACAAATTTCGGCTCCGTAACTGATAACTTAAAAGATGTAAAGTATGTCGTACTGGATGAAGTTCACTATATGAATGATGAACAGCGGGGTACCGTCTGGGAAGAAAGTATTATCTACTGTCCGACAAATGTTCAGATTATTGCCCTCTCGGCTACTGTTGCTAATGCAGACAAACTCACAGAGTGGATAAATTCAGTCCACTCTAAAACTGAACTCATCAATACAGATTTTCGTCCGGTTCCTCTAAGATTTTACTATTTTGACTCTTCTCAGCCACATACACTCCTCCCGCTTTTGACTCCGTCAGGAGCTTTGAATAAAAAAATCCGGCCTGAAAAAAAACAGTTTAAGCACGGAAAAACAGCTCAAAAGAAAAATGTTGTTAAAGATGTTGTAAGAAACTTGTTTGAAAAAGACATGCTTCCGGCAATATATTTTACTTTTTCAAGAAAAAAATGCGACGAGCAAATGGAAAAATGCGCTGAGATGTGCCTTGTCACACCTAAAGAACAAGCTGAAATCAAAAAAGAAATTGATGAATATATTACCGAAAATCCTTATCTATATAAAAATAAACATATAGAATACCTGCTGCAAGGTGTCGCATCACATCATGCCGGCTTGCTTCCGGGCTGGAAGGTTCTTGTGGAAAAGTTGTTTCAAAAAGGATTAATAAAAGTTGTTTTTGCAACGGAAACTCTCGCTGCCGGAATAAATATGCCGGCACGTTCAACAGTTATCAGTTCAATAAGCAAAAGAACCGATTCCGGACACAGAACTCTTACTCCCAGTGAATTCTTACAAATGTCAGGCCGTGCAGGCAGACGCGGAATGGATGAAATTGGCTATGTAACTATTGTAGGCTCTCCTTTCCAAACTCCTGAAGAAGTAGCTGAACTCGTCTTAAGCGATGCTAATCCGCTTGAAAGTAAGTTCTCTCCAAGCTATTCAATGGTTCTTAACCTGCTTCAAAGATTTTCTCTGGAAGAAGCTAAAGAACTTGTACTAAAAAGCTTCGGTTACTTTTCTTCCAACTCAAGAATTGAGCCTCTATTATTACTAAAAGAAGCTTATCAGGAAAAAATTAATGAGTGCAATACTTTTGTCTGCTATGCCAAAAGAACCAATCAGGATTTGTTTGAATATAACAAAATCCGGGATTTGTACGTACAAAACAGAAGAACTTTTAAAACTATCCAGAAACAAGAAAAGAAAAAGAACAGACCTCTTTCAGACGAAGCAAAAGATTTTGGGAAAAAAACAAAAGAACTTTTAGAAAAAATGCATTCCTACGAATGTGATACATGCAAGCTATTTAAAAAGCACATGAAATCTATTGAAGTTCTTACCAGATATCAGGCTAAGCAAAAAACTCTGGATAAAGAAATTGAAAAACAGAAAGATATCTTCTGGAACAAGTTTCTTTCGCACAGAGCTGTACTTGCGGAATATGGATATATTAAAGATGACTATCCGACCGAAAGAGGTGTAACAATTTCTCAAATTCGCTCGGAAAATGAACTTTTTCTTGCCCAGATTGTTTTTTCCGGAGTCCTAGAAACCCTTACACCTGCGGAATTGGCTTCGGTTATATGTGCAATTACTACAGAAGATATGAGAGCTGATTTATATTCCCGGATTCCGCTATCTGTGACCGTTAGAAAAACTCTAAATAAGATTAAAGATATTAGAAGGCACCTGGATAAAAAACAAAAAAACTATGATGTAGAAGACCCAATGTATATTAATGGGTATTATTCTCCTCTTATTGAAATGTGGGTAAACGGAGCCGAGTGGGACGATATTATTGACCAGATTGATATGGGAGAAGGTGATATAGTAAGGAGTTTTAAACGGGTAGTTGATGTCCTCCGCCAGTTCTGCATAATTATAAATATGCCGGAATCATTAGTATTTACGGCAAGAGAAGCTATTGATTTAATACAGAGAAGCCCGATTGATATTGACTAAAGATTTTCTGTATCTCCTTCATCATCGTCATCATCATCTTCTTTTTTAATTAAATCAAGCACATTTTTTGCCATTTCTTTGGCAATAATACTTCTGGTAGAATCAGGACAATTTTGCAGAAGGCTGATAGCTGTTCTCAGAGTACCGTCCAAGTCATACCAGCGACCTTTCTTTGTATTTTCCATAACATCTTCTGCAGCAGAGACGATATCCTCTACGGATTCATATTCAGAATTTGAAATATTATGTTCCGTAATAATTTTAATAAGATTCAGTGCTACTTTAATCTGAGTTTCATCGTCAGATTCTTCAAGAGTTTTCATCGCAGAAGATAAAACAGGATCTTTGTCATACCACCTTCTGGCATTTGTTGTAAATTCTT
>CALUTN010000017.1 GCA_944323665.1 Candidatus Gastranaerophilales bacterium
GGCCGAAGAGCTTCTTTTGCCGCTGCAGCGAGATTAGCACCTGATGTGGTAACGGATGATATTATTGTCCCAAGGCAGAATCTATCTTTAATGATAAAAAAATGTCGTGAACTGAGTTTGAAATATAATCTTAAAATGTGTCTGGTAGGACATATCGGCGACGGTAATCTACATCCTCAAATAGCTTTGGATTTGCAGCAGGAATCTCAGTTTAGAAATTATATAAATGCAAAATCCGAGATGTATATTGCTGTAAAAAAACTCGGCGGTACAATTTCTGCCGAGCATGGAATCGGTATCGAGAAGCTAAAGTACTTGGAAAATGCTATAGATAAAGATGCGGTAGAATACATGAAAATGATAAAGCGGGTTTTTGATCCAAAAAATATATTAAACCCCGGAAAAATTTTTGTATTATAAGGAGGATTTATGGATATAGTAGTGATTTATTGTACAATTCCCGTAAAAAGCAAAAAGGTAGCAAAAGATATTGTCAAAATATTATTAAAGCACAAGCTCGCAGCCTGTGTTTCAATGGTTGAACAAGTTAAGTCTACATTCTCTTGGGATTTCGAGTTGTGTGAAGAAAAGGAAATTCTGATGATGATAAAAACAAGGCGTGCAAATTACGGAAAAGTTAAACTTGTAATTGAAGACATGCACCCATATACGGTTCCGGAAATAGTGGCCTTGCCGATAGTTGATTGTTCGGAAGATTATTTAAAATGGATAATAAAAGAAACAGAACCCAAGAATTAATTTCTTATATTAAATCTTTTGGGATAGAAGTAAATATCGGGAAAAATAAAGCAAGAGGAAATAAAGGCTTTTTTTCTGCAGGTAAGAAATTCAGGATTGACATTGCAAAGGGTCAGGAGAACATAACCGGAGTTTTGTTGCATGAATTTGCACATTATATCCATTATGTTTATGATTCAACTTTGTCATCCTTAGAATTTTTTTTCGGTGATATTAATGATGATTTAATAAATGAAATGATAGAGATAACCGTTGCGCGAATTCCGAAAAGGTCAATTGAGCCGATGTTTGTAATGGCGGATGAGTTGAGAAAAGAGATAAAAGAGCTGGCGGACAGTATAAAAAATGAATATAAGGATTTCAAAATAAGCCGGCCATGTTTGCAATTGGAAAAGAAGTTGAGCTTTCCGTTGAATTTACTGTTAAAATATGACAGAGTTAAGACTGGAACGGGTGAATTTTCGACTGAAACAATAGAAAGGGATTTTCCTTTCCTTGAAAGATGTTGTGCAGAGTATCTTATTTTGAAATCTAAACAGAGGTATTTAAAACGTATTACTTCCAGTATAGCCAGGCTGAACAAATATTATAATTCTCCGTCAGAGCTTTTTGCAAGGTGTTTTGAAGTATATTACACAGATAGAGCCCTTCTTGCGAATAAAGCTCCAAGAATTTTTAATGTTTTTAACGAAGCAATTTTAAATAATAAATTTTCTGAATTATCGGGATTGAGTAATTTATTTCTTTAAATTTTTTAATATAATCTTTATCTTTTGTATATTTTTTTGTATTATAATAAAGGGAATAAACTGCTATGATAAGAAATTTTAAAGAAGAAGAACGCAGAAAAGATTTAATTGTTTTATTAATATTAATAGCAGTTTTTATGGTTGTGGTTTGGTTGTGTACCCCGTCCGGAACTAAATTTGTCCGACTTGCATTTTGGGGTTCCAATATCCGATTATCCTGGGCAAAATTAACTGATAACGCGGATGCAACCGAATGGATTTTTCATAGAAATAATGCTGTTTATCTCTCTAAAATGAAAAATAAAGACGGCTCTTTCGCTGAAATTGATAAAGCTATTATGACCTTTCCTTCATATCAAAGTGAAAATAATTTGGAACAATTGTATAAAGACAGAGCAATAATAAGATTGTACTGGAAAGATTATGACGGAGCTCTTGAGGATTATCTGAGGTTGCATACACTTGATTTCATGGATAATTTAAGAGTGGCGTTGCTTTTAAGAGAATCCCGGAAATATAAAGAAGCTCTCTCATACTGTAACAATATTTTGTATCTTGATCCGACAGCTTATGCAGGTTATGTCTGTATAGCAAGTCTTTATGATGATGTCGGGAAGTATGATGTTGCAGCAAAAGTATTTGATATATTAATTTTGAAAGTTCCGAATAAAGCAAAATACTATGCGGACAGAGCTATGTACAAACGTAAAGCAGGTGATGAAGACGGCTATAATAAGGATATAGCGAAAGCAAAAGAACTTTCGCCCGCAATAAATTTTAACTACTCGTTAATTGATGAGATAATGAATCCCAAAATACTACAATTATCATCGATGCCTGTAAATTAAAATCTTTATATAATATTAACCAATCTGCAGTATTTTTGTTTTAAAATGAGAATATACAGATTTGAGGTATCTATGAAATATTCTGAATATTCAGTATTAATATTAGGCAGTGGCGCTGCCGGATTATATGCAGCTTTAAAAATATCTGCTCAAATTAATTTGCCGGATGGCATAGCGTTAATAACTAAGTCAACGTTGGATGATAGTAATTCGATGCAGGCACAAGGCGGAATTGTCGGAGTTTTACACCAAAATGCCGCAGATAATATCAAGCTTCATAGTGAGGATACATTGAAAGCCGGTGCAGGGCTAAGTGAGCCTGATGTAGTAAGATATATATCAGGTTTGTCAGATGAAGTTATAAATGATCTGATTAATAATTGTGGCGTGGACTTTGATAAAGATAGTTCCGGGAAGTTAAATTTTACACTGGAAGCAGCACACAGCTGCCGTAGAATTTTACATGTTGGCGGAGATGCGACAGGTAAGGGAATAACCAATGCTTTCATTAAAAAAGTAAAAGAAGATTCAAATATAACAGTAATTGAAAATTCAGCTGCCGTTGAATTGTTGGTAGATTCAGATAATGAATGTAAGGGGATAATTTTATTTAATGATCTAACCGGAGATCATGAAATAGTTTATGCTTCAGCCGTTATTTTGGCAACAGGAGGACTCGGCCAACTTTATAAATATACAACAAATCCGCATGGCGCAACCGGAGATGGTGTGGCGTTAGCGTATGAGGCAGGTGCGGTAATTCAAGATATAGAATTTATCCAATTTCACCCCACGGCTTTGGCTTTGAGCCCGGAAAACAGGGATCGTTTTTTAATTTCGGAAGCAGTGCGCGGGGAAGGTGCAAAACTTATCAATAGTAATGGTAAGGAATTTATGTCTTTATATCATGACAGACGTGAGCTTGCACCGAGAGATATTGTAACACGTGCAATATACAGTGAAATGAATAAAACTCATTCGTCAAGTGTATTTTTAAATGCATCTTTTATTGAAAAATCAAAATTATTTAACAGGTTTCCGACAATATCAAAAAATTGTATGGAGAAAGGAATTGATATTTCTCAAAACCCTATTCCGGTTGCTCCTGCTGCGCATTACTCTATGGGTGGAATAAAAGCAACTGTTGAAGGTCGGACATCAATCAAGGGCTTGTATGCGATAGGTGAAACAGCTTCTACAGGGTTGCATGGGGCTAACCGTCTGGCAAGTAATTCACTCCTTGAATGTGTTGTTTCAGCATATGAACTTTCAGATTATTTGTCGTTTACAAATCTTATACCGCCGAAGAAAATTGATTCAACTATTATGAAAATAATAGATGTTTATTCCCGTCCGGTAAATGAAGATTTCATGTATAATATAGAGAGTCTAAAACAACAGTTGAATGAAGTTATGTGGAATAATGCAGGCATAATTCGTTCCGAAAAATCTTTATCAGAAGCGAGGTTGCGCGTTAAAAAGTTTAAGGAAAATTTTAAAAGAAACAGAAAATGTATTTCCCTTGCAGAATATGAGTACAGAAATATGTTGATTACAGCAAACTTAATAATTGAAACTGCACTGGAACGTAAGGAATCTCGCGGTGCACATTCCCGTTCGGATTATAGACAAACGAATATTGAAGCTGTGCATTCAGTACTTTCAAAGAATAATATTAAGGAGTTAATGTATGCTGGATAAATTTTTTATAGAAGAGCATGTTAAAAATGCGCTTAAAGAGGATATCGGTTTTGGGGATATAACTACGGACTTTCTGACAGAAGAGGATGATATAATGTCTTGCTCTCTGAACACAAGAGCTGATGGTGTTTTTTGCGGTTCTTTGGTTTTCAGGACGGTTTTTGAAATTTTGTCTCCAAAAATTAGAATTAATTTTTATTTTAATGATGGTGATACTGTAAAAAAGGGCGATAAAATAGCTGATATTGAAGGCCCGGCAAAGTATGTACTAATGGGCGAACGTACAGCATTAAACTATATTCAGAGGATGAGCGGAATTGCGACAGAAACAAACAAGTACCAAAGAGCTATTGGAAGTTATCCGGCAAAAATTGTTGATACCAGAAAGACTACTCCGGGGTTTCGAGCATTTGAGAAGTACTCGGTAAAGGTTGGCGGCGGAGCCTTGCACCGATTTAATTTATCTGACTGTGCAATGATTAAAGACAATCATATTAAATATGCAGGGACACTTACTAATGCGATAATAAAATTAAAAAAGAATATTTCACATGCGCACAAAATAGAGGTAGAGTGCGATACAATCGAGCAAGTTAGAGAGGCTCTTGCCTGCGGCGTTGATATCATTATGCTTGATAATATGAAACCTGAAATGATGAAGGAATGTGTTAATCTTATTAATCATAAGGCGATAGTTGAGGCAAGCGGAAATGTAAATCTTGATAGTGTGAATGAAATAGCTTCAACCGGTGTGGATATTATATCATCCAGTGCAATTGTAGCGAAAGCACAAACCCTGGATTTAGGGTTGGACTGTTAATTAATCTGAAAAATTTTTTTGTCAGAGGCTTCTGTTTACGGCACTATAAACGTAGTTTACTGTTGAAGTCAATATTAATAAGTGGTTTAATCAATTTGTAAATTATGCTAAAATATTTGTATGGTCATAAACCAGCACCTCCTTGTAGCTCAGTTGGATAGAGCGCAGGTCTCCGAAGCCTGAGGTCATGGGTTCAATTCCCGTCAAGGAGGCTTTTTTATTTTTTCATTATTGAAGAAAGTCCATGTAATATGGTATACTTATAAAAGCGAGATAAATAAGGCAGGACTTGTGGGTTTTTTTGACAGCTTAAAGAATTTTAAAAACCAAATCGAACATATTGAATCTTCCGTTTACAGTGGGAAACAGTCTCTCTTGGAGTTGTATGAGCGTAATGTTAAATTGGAAGAAGAGATTGCAGCCAGAACAAAGGAACTTGATACCGCAAATAAACAAATGCTTACATTGCAGCATGTCTGGGACATGATGAATTCCTCAAAGCCGCTTTCAAGTGTGTTAAACGCAACAGTCAGCAGTTTGCAAGGTGAATTGGGTTACCTGCACAGCTGTATTGCAAAAAAACTGGTTGATAATGAAGGTGACTACTTACAAGTAGTTGCCTGTTCAGGAGAATTATTCGGTGATAAGTTTTTAAATTTTTTTAGATGCGAGCCTTCGGATATAAGGTTGAAATTTCCTGATATAGAGGTGCTTCCTGATGCGATTTCCGGAAAAAAAATATACCAATCTACAAATATATTAAACCTTGTAAGAAGTGTTTTCCCCGGGATTACGGAAGAAAGTGCCATGAATTTTGCGCTTGAGACCCGGGCTAAGTCTTTTATACTTGTGCCATTGTCTTATAACCACTCTCATTTTGGTTCTCTGGTAGTTTTTTCATCAAGAGAAAATGCTACAGAAAATGAGCTGAACTTTTTAAATCTTTTCGCTAAGCAAATAGAATTGGCAATAACAATTGCGGATTTGTTTCAAGCAGTGAAAGAACAAGCTATAACTGACGCTATGACAGGTTTATATAATAGACGATACTTTGAGGAATTTATAAAAAAGGAAGCTGTTCGTGCAGAACGTCAAAATCAAAAATTTACGGTTATTGGAATTGACCTGGATCATTTGAAAAAGATTAATGATTTATACGGGCACAATTACGGTGATGTAGCAATAAAAGCAATTGCCGAAGTTCTAAAATCAAACGGGCGTTCTATTGATGTTGCAGCGAGAATGGGGGGAGAGGAATTTAATGTGATACTTCCCGGCGTAGATTCTTCCGGGGGTATTGTTGTAGCTGAACGTATCAGAAAAGCTATTGAGACTGTAACTCTCGAAAAATTGGGACATGTTACCGCAAGTCTCGGGGTTGCAACTTATATGGAACATTCCGATGATGTTGATGAGCTTTTAGAACTTGTTGATCATGCAATGTATGAATCGAAAAGAAATGGCAGAAACAGAGTAACTCTTGCTAAGCCAGTCAGTGAAACTTCTTGGCAAGAAGTCGCTATTGACACATTTATTAATATTCTTTCAAAGCACAGAATCCCTATAGATATAAAAACTTCAAAATTATTAACTAATAAGCTGCAGGAAATGAATATAAATAACGAAATGCTTTATCAGGTATCTGATGAGTTAATAAGAACTTATAATCCGGAGCATGCCCAAGATGGTACAAAACAAAAAATACAACTGGCATCCCTGTTAGCAAAACGATTTGATTTGCCAAAAGAGAGTATTGATAAGTTAAAAATTGCAATATTACTCTATGATATAGGAAATACAATGCTGCCGAAGGAGCTATTAGGTAAAAAAGATCCTTTGACGGAAGAAGATAAACAATCTATAAAGAGACATCCTGTAATAGCGGCAAGAGAAATCTTAGAACCGATAAGTACGGTGGTAGATATAATACCTATTATAGAGAAACACCACGAAAATTGGAACGGTACCGGTTATCCCGCAAAGATTTCAGGTGAAAATATCCCGATTGAATCCCAAATAATATTAATTGTGGATTCTTATTGTGCATTATTAGAAAACAGACCCTATAGGCAAGCCATGTCAAAAGAAGACGCACTGAACGTTATAAGACAAGATGCGAATAACAAGTGGAGTGAAAAACTTACGGATGAATTCGTGTCTATAGTAAAGAATGAATTGAACTAGGAAATCAGGATGATTGAGCTTTTAATTTTATATGAACTTAGTAATAAAGTTTTAACAATGTATGGTATATCAAAAGAGATTAGACTTTTTTTCTCTGTTTTGACTACTCCCAGCTACGGAACTATAAAGCCTGCATTATACCGTTTAGAAAAATCAGGGTTTGTGAAAACACGGAAGTCAATGACTAAAGGCGGAAGACCTTCAACATTTTACTCTATAACCGAAGATGGGGAATTTGAACTGAAAAGATTGTTGACATCTCCCCCGCAAGACAATCCGATTCAATTTTTGACAACATCAAGGATTAAATTGGTCTGTGCTGATGTGTTAAGTCAGCAGGAACAACTAATGCTGTTAACTTCACTAAAGGTAAAAGCGGAACATTTAATGATTGAAACCGAGAATATTTTAAAAAATCGCAATCCTGATTTTTATTCCAGAATGGTTTTCGATAATTTGATTTGTGAATACAAAAATTTTATATCATTAGTTCAAGGTTTTGAAACAGCTTTAAAAATGCAGTCTAAGTGATAGGAACGACAACTGTCTGATAAACTATAGATGGGTGGCTAATATACGGAGAATCTTTACTATTATTTAATAGATTTGTACATAAATAGTAAGGAGAGTATTAATGAGTACGACAGTTGAGATTGAAAAGAAGACAATTAGTGTAATTATAATTGAAGATTTTAAACTTACACGGGTTGGTTTACGATGTGCGCTGAACTCTAATGAGGATATAGAAGTTATTGCAGAGAGTGATAATGCTATTGACGGATTGTCTTTAATAGAGCGTTACAATCCCAATATCGTTCTAATGGACTTGGGGCTAGCCGGCATGAACGGAATTGAAGCAACATTGAAGATTAAAGAGATGAATCGTGACATAAAAGTTATAGCATTAACATCTCATGACAGAGAAGAAGAGGTTATCGCAGCATTGTCTTCCGGAGCAATGGCATATTGTCTTAAAGATATAGATCCGTCAAAGCTTGCAGATGTTATAAGGGATGTTGTAAATGGAGTTTGCTGGCTTGATCCTGTAATTGCAAGAAAGGTTTTGGATTCATTCCCCAAACAGGAAACTCTGGGAATTCTAAAAGATAAGTCTTCTGATGAGGGGCGTGTACCTCTGACGGAAAGGGAATATGAAGTTTTAAAACATTTAGTAGAAGGCAAGAGTAATACGGAAATAGCTAAAGAACTTATTGTAAGTGTTCACACTGCCAAAGCCCATGTCTGCTCAATTCTTCAAAAAATGTGCGTAAATGACAGAGTTCAAGCTGCAGTAAAAGCTGTTAAAGAAGGTCTTGTGTAACAATAAACCGGCAGTATTTTAAGTATACTGCCGGTTTACATTTCCGTCTGTTTGTTGTAGTTTGTATATGTAACGATATATAAATGAGGATAAACTAATGGAAACTAAAATTGAAAGACTTCCGGAAAATGTGGTAAAAGTTGAGATAGATGTTCCTGCTAAAGATGCCGTCTCATATTATAATAACGCTGTGAAAAGGATTGCACAGTATGTAAATATACCGGGTTTCAGGAAAGGAAAAGCCCCCAGAAGTATAATAGAACAAAATGTCGGAGAGGAAAGAATTAAGCATGAAGCGCTGGAATCAGCTCTTCCGAAATTATTTTCAGAAGTAATAAAAGAAAATAATCTTGATGTGGTGGCGCAGCCTTACGTCGAATCTTTTAAATATAACCTTGGTGAAGATTTACAGATAACAGCAAGAATGGAATTAAGACCTGAAGTAACGCTAGGGGAATATAAAAATATAACTGTCGAAGTCGAAGAATATAAAACATCTGATGATGCGCTTCAAAATTCAATAAATGGACTCCTTGAACGTTCAGCAGCTACGGTAGTTGTAACTGACAGAAAAACATTAGCAGATGATATAGTAGTATTTGATTTTGAAGGTTTTGCAAATGGTGAAAAAATTGAGCACGGGGATGCAAAAAATTATACACTTGATTTAGCTCATTCAAGTTTTATCCCCGGATTTGCTGAACAGCTAGTGGATAGAGCTTTGGGTGAATATTTTGAAATTAGTGTTACATTCCCTGAAACATATCATGAGAAAAAACTCGCAGGCCAGCCTGCTGTATTTAAATGCAAAATTAATGAAATTAAGACAAAAGTTCTTCCCGAATTAAATGATGAATTTGCGCAAAAGGTCGGGCCTTTCAAGACTGTTGATGATTTAAAGGCGGATATTCAGGCGTATCTTGACAAACAAAAAGAAGATATTGACAGAACAAATTCCGAAAAGGCAATTTTTGAAAAAGTTGTTAGTAATGCAAAAGTTGAAATTCAACAATCAATGATTGATAGGGAATCGGAACAACTGTTGGAAGAATATAAACAAAAATTACAAATGCAGGGATTTACCTGGGAACAGGCTGTAGAAGCACAGGGATATGATGCGATAATGAGTAACCTTAAAGAGGATGCACAAATAAGGGTTAAGAATTCTCTGGTTATTGATAAGATAGCAAAAGAAGAGAATATAACCGTATCGCAGGCTGATTTTGGAGCAAAGCTGGCTGAATTAGGAAGAATGTATCAAATTGATACTCCGACGATGATTAAACAACTTTCACAGACGCCCGGAGTGTTCAATTCTTTATCTCAACAGGCATTGAATGAAAAAGTAGCTAAGTTTTTAGCTGATAATAATAATGTAAAATTTAAATAATAAGGTTAGTGAAAATAAAAAGAGGTTCCGGATAGCCGGAACCTCTTTTTATTTTTAAAATCTCTAGAATATTTTCTTTGGACTAATTGGTCTTATTATGCCTTTTGCATTTTTTGAAATGCCTGTACAGTCTACGAAGGTTGTCGAATTAAGCGTAAGACTTCCGTAGATTTTACAATAGGCAGTCTTAAAGTCATAAAAGGCAGGTTTTTCATAACTGTATTGTCCTTCTTCATATTCAATTACCCGTCCTACGGTTCCGTTATCAATGTAAAACGGAAGTAAATCTCTTCTTACCTGTAAGTTTATAAGATTATCGACAGTTGATGTTGCATCAGGAATCAGCATCCCATTATTTAGCTTTGTAAAGTAGTAGAAGGTTACTTTGGCTTCGGAAGCTGAACTGCTCATTTTTTGGTGTGGAACTTCCATAACTATTTTATAGTAGTCTGCTGTTTCACTATTATATGTGTAGGAACCGACGTAAGAAATTGTATATTTTATGCCATTTGGAGTTTTAAATTTTATGGAACCGTCAGCAGTAGATTCTTCTGTTCCGGAAAGAACTTTAACTACATGTTTTATAAAATCACAAGTGTCTAGACCTGTTCCGGTAATATGATAGCCGTAATCAACAGCGTCGCCAAGCGCAGAGAAAATACCATTGTATCCGGTATAGAAAAACAAATTATATGCATCTTGAATACCTTTCTTCGCTATTGTAAAGCTCATGGCAGTAACAATTGCTATAATAGCAATTACTATGAGTAATTCGGCTAAAGAGAACCCTTTTTTCAACAGTTTAATCATAAAAGCTCCAGTAATTCTTCGTATGTATTTATTATATCACAGTTTACAGGAAACTGCATTGAGGAAACATTCAACACAGTTGTATTTTCCTTTATTGCATATATTTTTTTATTTCTCTTATGCATTTCAAGCATAGGGATGCCGCCAAGACAATTAAACGGTGTTATGAGGAAGTTAATATTATTTACATTAATTGTCTTATCTGAACTTTGCTTGGAGAGTTTTGGTGCATTTTGCAGCCCTAGGAGTATACAGGGCAGGAACGTTGGTGTAATAAATTCAGCCGCGCATCTGGGATCAACAATCTTCGGATAAATAGAGTAATCGTTAAAAGCTGGTGCATGAGCACATGGCACCTTTAATTCTTTTGAAACATAATGTGAAATTATGGCTTCCACTCCGCCAACCGGATCAACACCTATACCATTCTCATAATCATTACCCTGATCTTCCGGGAATGAACAAACAATTGCCAGGGCGTCAACCCCTTTTGCTAAAAGTGTTTTTCCGGCTTCAACAATTGTATCAGGATTTTTGATATTACCGGAAGAAGCTCCCGAGCTGTCTATAAAAAATTTAACTCCGGTATTTTCTTTAGTTATAACAAAGTCTACAATATCAACATCATAGACCGTTTTAACAGCATTCATTGTATTAATATGTATGTTTAATACATCTTTGGGGATTTGTTTATCAAATATAACTCCAATTTTATTCCTGCATGAAGGCAATAAGTTCAGGTGCCCTTTAAAAAATTCGTCCATGGAATATCCTTCGAGATAGAGCATATTTTCTTTTATCCCAGAAAAACAAGCAGCGTTAACTACATTAGGATTAACAATGAGTTTATGTTTAGTCGAAATTCTGCCGGCCCATTTGCTGGCATCTCCTGCAAATCCGCCGATAGAGGCACCTATTCCTGTGGGTATTATAAAAGCTCCTATTTTCATATCCAGATTATATATAAACCGTTTGATTTTGTCTATTATTGCAAAATATTTATGTATATTGTAAAATTACAGGTGTAATAATAGGTATTTTTAAGGAATGAGCCTGTCTGATATATTTGTTAATATATTTATTATAGTTTTTTTACTTTTTGTTAATGGTTTTTTTGTAGCTGCCGAATTTTCGCTTGTAAAAGTCAGAAAAACACGACTTGAACAATTGTGCGAAGAAGGTAATTCTCATGCAAGACGGGCTTTGAAACTGGTTAATGAAACAAATAAAATGCTGGCAGCGGCGCAGTTGGGGGTAACAATTGCAAGTATTGCACTTGGCTGGGTAGCGGAGGCTACGATAGTGCAGTTAATAGAGCCTGTTATAAGAATTTTACCGATTTCTAATGCATCAATATTTGCGCATGCAATTGCAGTTCCGATATCATTCGTATTGGTAACATATTTCCATGTTTTACTGGGAGAACAACTGCCAAAATGTCTGGCTTTGCAGCATACTGATAAGCTGGCACTTCTTGTAGCAACTCCGATGGATATGTTTATAACTGTATTTAAACCGTTTGTTTGGCTTTTACTTGTATCTGGGGATAAAATTTTGTGTGCATTTCATGCTACTTCAAGTGACTCGTCTCTGGTACACTCGACCGAAGAATTAGATATGCTGGTAGATGTGAGTTATAACGAAGGTGTTTTGAATGAAACGGAAGCTGAGATGCTTCACAATATGTTCAAGTTTTCTGATTTAATGGCAAAACAGGTCATGATTCCGCGAACTGATATGCTTTGTATTCCCAACGATATTACATATGAAGATTTAACAAAATTAGCTCTTGAAAACCAGTATACAAGGTATCCGGTATATGAAGAAAATATTGACAGAATTCTCGGATTTATTCATGTTAAAGATTTGTATTCACTATCAATGAATAAAGAGAATTTTTCAATAGAGAAATTAATCAGACCGTTAATGCTTGTGCCGGAAACAATGACCCTGGATAATTTGATTATACAGTTTAAAAAAGAGCATGCTCAGGTAGCTGTTGTAATTGATGAATTTGGCGGCACTGCAGGATTAATTACACTGGAAGATGTCCTTGAAGAAATTATCGGTGATGTGCAGGATGAATTTGATGAAGAGGAAGAGGCAGATATCAGAGAAATCGGCGAAAATACTTATATTGCAAACGGTATGATGCGTATTGACGAACTTGCAGAATTTTTTGGGATAAAGTCCTCAAAATTTGAAGAAGATGATGTTGAAACTATTGCGGGCTTAGTCGTAAAACTTTTGGGACATATTGCAAATGTCGGTGATTTAACTACGTATGAAGGGCTGACGTTTACGGTTGTTGAAATTGACGGTGCCAGGATTACAAAGTTAAAAATATACAGAGAACCTGTATCTCCGGATGAGGCTATGGTAGAAGAATTTTAATACATTATTAAGAATTGTAAAAGCTTTTAATAAATATGCAATTTCCCGTAAATAAATAACTTTATATATTTGTAGTATTACAGTGTGTAAGGTTAAATTATGACAGCAGGTTTATCATCAATAGCATTATTTGCTCCGGCAATAGCTTCCAATGCGGTGTTTTCTTTCAGGAGAGCATCTAAAGGGGTTAATGCTATAGATGAAAATCCGATATACGGAATGATGAATATGGATTTAGCTGCCGGACAAACACTTAAAGCTGCAAAAGCGACCGGAGATATGATTCAAGCAAGTGATAAAGCTGCCGGTGAAACTTTTAAAGGAGCCGAACAAGCTATCAAAAATATGGCTAATGAAGGCAAGTTTTTAAAAGGTGTCGGTAAAGTTGTAAGGTTTACTGCGGATAACATTAACCCTATTATCTGTGCTACAAGCGGTGTCAAGGTTCTTTATTCAGATGATAAAACAGATGCTCTGGCAAGAGAGGCTTTAGCATTAACTACAATGTTTGCTGCTGAAGGTGCTGCTAAGAAATTTCTCGGTATGCCCGTTACTAAAAAACTAAACGGTCAAAGGGTAACTATGGCGAGAGAAAGCTTATATTCAAAAAATCCTTTTTTGAACAAACAGGCATTGGCATTGAAAGATTACTGTTCTGTAAATAAATTGTTTAATAAGATATCATTAAAACCGCTTCCGGGTTTAATAAAAGGTCTGTGCTTTGTAGCGGCATCAATTACGGGGTATCAGGCAGGAAGCTGGGTCGCAGATAAACTATTAGGCGAGCAAGTCTCTTAACTTATCGAAGATTTTCAGTTGCTTTGATTTTACCATGTTCCTTATATAAAGTTTTAAAAATCGACTGGGATTGCTTATAATTATTAATCGTTGCTTCTAAGGATGCGTTTATTGTTATGTATATTGCAGGAACTGCTAATAATAGAGTAATAACTGCAACAACAATATGTTTTATCACTGTCTGTACTGTTGCGAGCTTTCTTTTAGTAAGTGCAATATCATCTTGTTCTCGTAATATTTTGTTTATTAAATTTTTTCGCTCTTTTACAGTTAAACTTTCAATAAATTCAATATTCTCAGGTGCGATATAAATAACAT
The DNA here is from genome assembly GCA_944323665.1 of Candidatus Gastranaerophilales bacterium. Classification (GTDB taxonomy): domain Bacteria; phylum Cyanobacteriota; class Vampirovibrionia; order Gastranaerophilales; family Gastranaerophilaceae; genus CAG-196. Next base: position 14,093 of record CALUTN010000017.1, read on the forward strand.
ATTTATTGTACTTTGTGTTTTCATCCAGATAATCCAGATTTTTATTATATTCAAGCTGTTCAGGCGTTATGGGCTTTTCTATAATATTCCCGTTAGTTAGCAATTCTATTTCTTTATTTTCTATGTGTCTATCTTCTTTAGCTGAAACATCGGTTTGGGATTCCGTGTTAGAACTTGTATTTTGCGTGTTTTTATCAACCGGGATATCTTCTTCGGGGCTGGTACTCTGTTTATTCCCCAAGTCCGAATCAGATTCCGGCGAACTATTTTCAGGTTCTTGCGGTAATTCTTGAATCTGTGGAGTCGGGACTTCTTCAAAGAGTTCCGAATCGTCATCTGATTGTCCGGACGCTGTCTCCCTGCTGAAACTTTCAGCTGTCTGTGCAGCTTGGGTTTGGAGCGCTTCAATTAAATCCGGGGTTACTTCTTTTTCAAGTGCAACAAGCTCATTTACATCCCAGGTATCATTTTCATTGTAAACTTTGTTATTTTGATTTCTGTTATCAGACATTCAGTGATATCCTAAAGTAGATTTTATTTTTATGTTAATATTATATATGATATTTCACTAGATGACAATCGTAAGAGAGATGGAATTTATGAGTATTGATATTGGAAAACTTAAAAATATTATACAGAAATTAAAAGAATCAAAGATTCTGGTTGTTGGAGATTTAGTATTAGATGAAATGGTTTACGGAGAAACGGAGAGAATTTCGCGCGAAGCGCCTGTTCTGATATTACAACATACTCATACAAAACATATTCTCGGTGGTGCTTCAAATGCAGCACACAATGTGGCATCTATTAATAACGGAAAAGTTGGTGTTATTGGCGTTGTAGGAGCAGATTACCAGGCTAATGACTTAAAACAAGCATTCAAAGAAGCAGGTATTGATTGCTCTTATTTAATAACTGATGAGGAGCGGAAAACTATAACAAAAACAAGAATTTCCGGAGCTTGCTCTCAATCAATAACACAGCAAATAGTTAGAATTGACAGGCAGACCAAAGCTCCTTTATCAAAAGAAACAGAGCAAAAATTGATTGATAATATTGAAAAGCTTCTGCCGGAGTACGATGCGGTTATATTATCAGATTACCATATTGGGACATTGTCTGACAATATAATAAAACATGTAACAGAAACTGCCGGAAAATATTCTAAAAAGGTTATTGTAGATGCACAAAGAGATTTATGCAAGTACAAAGGTGTATATTCTATGACTCCGAATTTGCCCGATACGCAAAAATATGTCGGTTACCGGTTAAAAAATAAAGCTGATTTTATAAGAGCCGGATATTCACTAATGGATCAAACCGGAGCAGAATGTATTCTTATAACGTGCGGTTCTGAGGGAATGGTTGTAATAGAAAGAGGCGGCCGATTTACTCATATACCTGTATTTAACAAGTCAAAAGTTTTTGATGTAACCGGTGCGGGAGACACAGTTACTGCGACGTATACGCTTGCAATAGCTGCGGGTGCCGAACCGGTATATGCAGCTATTGTTGGAAATATTGCGGCCGGTATTGTTATAAAACAATTTGGTTGTGCCGTTACATCTGCTGATGAGATATTATCAGCACTTCCTGAAAAAATTGAATTGGATAGTTAAAGGAGTTGTATATGAAAAGAATAGGTTTAGTAGATTTAATTATAATTAGCGGTGTTATAATAGCACTTATGGTTGGGCTGTTTACCGCCAAGCATTTAAGACAAACTGCGGATAAGCAAATAGAAGCTACGTCGCCAATTACATTTCAGGTTTTTCTTAGGGGGGTAACTATTACAGGGGAAGATTTTCCGATCAAGTGTAATGATAAAACATTTATAACGATAAGAAATGTACCGTATACAGAACTTTTGGTTAAAGATGTTACTTCACAGCCAAGAAAAGTTTTGTCCCCGATTGGCAGAAATGTAATAGTTAATGATCCATCTCAGCCTGCGGTTTTTGATGCCGTGGTTACGATTACGGATATTGCCAAAATAACTAAAGACGGGGCTGTTGTAGGCGGCAATAAAATTAAAATGGGACTGCCTGTGACATTAGAGGGCAAAAAATATAAATTTAACGGTACAATATCAGATGTTCGGGTTTCCGGAGATACAGATATCAAGGACTCCGGTGAAAGTGTAAATATAGGATAGTTAAATGTTTGTAAACAGGTTTTTAAGCGCTTCTCAGAATCTGTTCAAGGGGCTTTATAAACGCAGTTATGTATTGCAAAATCTGGATTGGCTTATATTTGTCAATATACTGCTGGTCATATTGTTTTCAACATTTGCGAAATCCGATAGTATCGGAATTTTTGCGATATTTGGAATTATTTTAACTGTTATTAAGCTGTTAACAAAGCCCGGAGAGAGTTTAAGGTTAACATCCGGTGATATATTTTTATTAGTTTATTTCATGGTTGTACTAATTAGTGTAGCCGGTTCAACCCTCCTGTTGTATAGTTTAAAAGGTTTTTGTAAAACTCTGACTTATATTGGTTTTTATATATCTTTTGTCAACTATATAAAAGACAATAAGAGTAAAATTAAATACATATTACTTGTAATGTCATTGGCAGTTGTAGCGGAATCTTTTTGGGCATTTTATCAGAACTTTTTATCTGTTTCAGCAATATCAGGATGGCAGGATGTTACACATTTGAATCCGGAAGAAGTAATGACAAGAGTCTATGGAACTTTAAAACCATATAATCCGAATTTATTTGGCGGATATTTACTCGCATCACTTCCGTCCGTCTTAATTCTTGTATATTTACCATTGTTAAATAGGCATGTAAAGACTGCAGTAATTGGCTTTATAGCATTTTTGTCAGCAATAGTTGCGATATTATTAACCGGTTGCAGGGGGGCATACATCGGATTATTTATAGAATTGCTGCTTTTGATTCTTTTAACTTATAAATTTTTAAAACCTTACTATAAAAAGATTTTTGCGGGAATTGTTTCAATAATTACAATTGCTGCGGGATTTATAGTTCTCTCTGTTTCAGCATTAAGGGCAAGAATTTTTTCAATTTTTGCAATGAGAAATGACAGTTCAAACTCTTTTAGATTTAATGTTTATAATTCTTGTCTGGAAATGTTAAAGGATAATTTTTTACTTGGTATAGGTGTAGGGAACCAAAACTTCAGAGAGATATACGGCTTGTATATGAAAACTGGTTTTGATGCGCTAAGTGCGTATAATATTTATCTTGAGACGGCTGTAGAGAGTGGCGTAGTTGCGTTAATCTTATTTATTGGATTTCTTGTATGCAATATAACAAAATGTGTGCAGTACATATTAAGACGGCGAAATCCATATGTGATATATCTTACGATAGCGTTGCTTTCTCTTTTCGGAATGCTTGTGCATGGTTTTGTTGATACGGTTTTTTTCAGACCTCAAATTCAGTTTATTTTTTGGATAATGATTGGTATAATAAGAGTGATTACTGACAGGGGCGGCAGAGTATATTTATATGATAGAAAATGAAATAAAAGAGTTACGGGATAAAATCAATAAATACGGATACAATTATTATGTACTTGATAATCCTTTAATTAGTGACTATGAGTATGATAAACTTTTTTCAAGACTTAAACAGCTTGAAGAAGAGCATCCTGAATTGATCTCAGCAGATAGCCCGACCCAGAGAGTTGGAGGA
>CALUTN010000018.1 GCA_944323665.1 Candidatus Gastranaerophilales bacterium
GAGACGTTAAGAGATATTTCGCAACAGGTATTGCAGGTCTTTCAGTTGTTGCTGACTCACTTTCTGCAATCAAATATGCAAAAGTTAAAACAATCAGAGATGAAGACGGCATTGTAGTTGACTATGAAGTCGAAGGCGATTATCCGAAATACGGTAACAACGATGACAGAGTTGACCAATTTGCAGTTAACATTGTTAAGAAATTCATGAATATGATTAGAAAACACTATACTTATAGAAATTCTATTCCTACAATGTCAATCTTAACAATTACTTCAAACGTTGTTTACGGTAAGAAAACAGGTAACACTCCTGACGGAAGAAAACAAGGTGTTCCTTTAGCTCCTGGTGCTAACCCTATGCACGGTCGTGATTCTCACGGTGCAGTTGCTTCATTAGCTTCAGTAGCAAAACTTCCGTTCAATGATGCTCAAGACGGTATCTCAAATACATTCTCTATTATTCCTAACGCTTTAGGTAAAGATGATGTATTTATGGGCGACTTGGACATCCAGCTTGATTGCGGATGCTGTGAAGGAACATGCCAATAAAAAGTGAATAGGTGAATAAGTGATTAAGTGACTAAGAAGTTTAAAACTCAGTCACTTAGTCACTCGGTCACTCAGTCACCTTTTAAGAGTTAAGAGAATATAAAACATAGAAAGGCGATAAAAATGACTACTCAACAAGAAGAAAATTTAATAAATCTTTTAGATGGTTATGTTGAAAAAGGCGGACATCATTTAAATGTTAACGTTTTTAACAGAGAAACTTTGCTTGATGCTCAAGCTCACCCTGAAAAGTATCCTCAACTTACAGTTAGAGTTTCAGGTTATGCTGTAAACTTTATTAAGTTAACAAAAGAACAACAAGATGATGTTATCTCAAGAACATTCCACGCATCATTAGGCGGCGGATGCTAGTTTTAAATTTAAACAAGGAGGGCGGCTTGCTTTGCAAGCCGCCCTCCTTGTTTATCTAGAAGAATTGTTTCAAATACTGACCTGTAAATGAGTTCGGATTTTTGGAAACTTCTTTTGGTGTACCGCAGGCAACAATCTCACCGCCGCCATCGCCGCCTTCCGGACCGAGGTCTATTATATAATCAGCGATTTTGATTAAATCAAGATTATGTTCAATTATTAAAATAGTATTTCCGTTATCGGCAAGTTTTTGGATAATTTTAATGAGTTTATCCAAATCATGCCAGTGCAAGCCGACAGACGGCTCGTCAAGAAGGTAAAGAGTCTTACCTGTTGCCCGTTTATTAAGTTCGGAAGCTAATTTAATCCTCTGAGCTTCTCCGCCGGATAGAGTTGTGGCGCTTTGTCCCAGTTTAATATAGTCCAAGCCGACATCAACAAGGGTTTTTAATTTATTTGCTATCTGGGGGATATTTTCAAAAAACTCATACGCTTCTTTAACGCTCATCTCAAGAACATCAGAGATTGATTTTCCTTTGTATTTAACCTCAAGAGTTTCATTGTTATATCTTTTACCTTTGCAGACGTCGCATTTTACATAAACATCTGAAAGGAAGTTCATCTCAATTTTTAAAACGCCGTCGCCGGAGCAGGCTTCACATCTTCCGCCTTTTACGTTAAAACTGAATCTTCCCGGTTTGTATCCCCGCATTTTTGCTTCGTTAGTTTTAGAGTACAATTCTCTTATCGGAGTAAATACATCCGTATATGTAGCAGGGTTTGACCTAGGAGTTCTGCCTATTGGCGACTGGTCAATATCAATAATTTTATCCAGATATTCAAACCCTAAAATCTCGTCTACCCCTTGCGGTTTCGGTTTGTTTCCTCTGAGTTTATGGATTGCATATTGATAAATCAAATCCTGCATTAAAGTTGATTTCCCGGAGCCGGAAACACCTGTCAGTACGACAATTTTTCCGAGAGGGATATCTATATCTATATTTTTTAAGTTATTAAGATGTGCATTTCTAATCTGGAGGAAATTTCCGTTCCCTTCTCTTACTTTATCCGGAATCGGAATATTATACTCTCCGCTAAGATATTTACCTGTAATTGAATTTTTAGCCTTGATAATATCTTCGACTCCGCCTTGAGCGATAATTTCACCGCCGTAGACTCCGGCACGAGGTCCTATATCAACTATATGGTCGGCATTTCTGATTGTTTCTTCGTCGTGTTCTACTACTATCAAAGAGTTTCCAAGATTGCGGAGTTTGATAAGAGTTTTAATCAATCTGTCATTATCTCTCTGATGCAGACCGATTGACGGTTCATCAAGAACATACAATACTCCTGACAATCCGCTTCCTATCTGGGTTGCAAGCCTTATTCTCTGAGCCTCACCGCCGGATAAAGTTCCTGCCGTACGTGATAGATTTAAGTATGATAATCCTACATCAATAAGGAATTTTAATCTTGCTCTGATTTCATCAAGAATTTGTTTCCCGATTTGCATCTGAAAGTCGGAAAGAGTTAAGTATAAATCCGTTATAAATTCATATTCTTTATCTACTGACATCAAGCAGAATTCATGAATATTCTTACCAGGGGTAAATGTATCGGTTTGGAAAGATTCGTCCCCAACCTTATAGTTTGAACCTATACGTACTGCAAGCGGAAACGGTTTAAGTCTTGCACCTCCGCATTTTGAGCACGGAGTCATTATCATATATTTTTCAATTTCAGCTTTCCAATACTCGCTATCCACATTATAATGTTTCATCAAGAAAGGAACTACGCCTATAAATCTCTGGAGAGTCGTTCTATATCGTTTGCTTCCAAACTCTCTTATCCTCATAGGAATACGCTCATCCGAGCCATACAGAATAATATTTTGATGTTCTTCAGGCATATCCTTAAACGGGATATCATAATTCATATTATAAGCACTCTGAACGGCAGCTAAAACATCTTCGTAATACCCTGTTGATGATTTACTCCACGGATAAATAGCCCCTTCCTTAATAGATTTTGTTCTATCCGGTATAACTAAGTCCGGGTCAATCTGAAAATCATAGCCGATACCGCCGCACTTATCACAGGCACCATACGGTGCATTAAAAGAAAAAATCCTCGGAGTCAGTTCTTCAAAACTCAAATTACAATCAGGGCATGCGAGTTTTTCGCTGTAAACAATTTCTTCCCCGTCGAGTTTGTCAATATTTGCAACCCCGTCAGCCTTTTGGAGTGCAATCTGAACACTGTCTGCAATTCTTGATTTAGCACTCTCTTTTACGACAACTCTATCAACAACAACAGAAATTGTATGAGCTTTGGTTTTTGCTAACTTAATCTCATCTTCATCAAGGTTATAGATTTCGCCATCAACTTTTACTCTTACAAAACCTTCCTGCTTAAGTTCTTCAAAAAGTGATTGAAATTCACCTTTTTTCCCTTTTACAAGCGGAGCAAGAATCTGAATTTTTGTACCTTCCGGAAGTCTTAGAATACCGGATACAATCTCGTCAATTGTCTGGGGCTTAATAGGTTTGCCGCACTTAGGGCAAAAAGGGGTGCCTATTCTTGCATAAAGGAGTCTTAAGTAATCATAAATCTCAGTAACCGTTCCGACAGTAGAACGGGGATTATTGCTTGTAGATTTCTGGTCAATAGAAATAGCGGGCGTAAGTCCGTCAATATAATCCACATCCGGTTTATCCATCTGCCCTAAAAACTGGCGTGCATATGTGGAAAGACTTTCTATATAACGTCTTTGACCTTCTGCAAAAATTGTATCAAATGCAAGCGAACTCTTACCTGAGCCTGAAACACCCGTAAAAACAACCAGTTCATTCTTCGGAATCTCCAGTGACACATCCTTGAGGTTATGTTCCCTCGCTCCCTTTATAACAATCTTGTCTGTCATAACAAAATTATAGCATTAAATTTTTTTAGCAGACAAAATTATTATTAAATTTGCTATAAAAAACTCTTAGGAAAGTCTATATATCCTCATCATCTTCTTCATCAGAAATGACCGGAGCTGCAACTTTTATTCCCATTTCTTCAAGCGCTGCTCTTGCCTTCGGTGCAAGTGCTGTGTCCGAAAAATTTTCCAGAATTGTCCGGTAACAATCAATGGCTTCCGGTTTCATATCTCTCAAACGATATACATTGCCTGCCTTATAATATAACGGAGCAAGTTCTGTATTCGTAGAAGATAACATCTGATTATCAAGCTGAATCTTAATTCCAATAAGCGTTTCATTATCTTGCGGAGATAATAATGCTCTGGCATAGATTTTCTTGGTTAGATTATCAATATCCGTAGACATTTGCAAAATAGCTTCTTTTGATAATTTGGATGATTTCTTTGCAGCCGATACATCAAGACTGATGGCTGAAAGTAAAAAGAATCCCGCTAAGATCCATATTAAAAACTTTTTCATTTTATACTCCGATACTTACCCATATTATATATCAATTCTATTATATTAAAAAGTTGATTTTTCTCATCAATTAAATGTATGATAAATTTGTGAAAAAATATATTTATCAAATGTTTATTCTTGGAACCGGAAACCTGGATTCAGCATTAAAAAGCGGATTGGGCGGTGTTATTTTCTTTACCCGGGATATTAAAGAAAAAGAGCAGTTTAAAAAACTTCTAAAGGATATAAAATCCAAAGCTGCCATCACACCGTTCCTTTCAATAGATCAGGAAGGCGGAAGAGTGGAACGAACAGAAAATATTCGCCCAAGAAGAGTTTCCCCAAGAGAAGCATTTCAAAAAGGGGAAGATTTCTTACGCTCGCAATCAGAAGAGATAGCTAGCGAATTAAAAGAATATGGAATAAACCTCAATTTCTCCCCTTGCGCTGATGTCAATACAAACCCGGATAATCCGATAATCGGGAACCGCTCATTCTCAGATAATCCGGATGATGTGATTAAGGGTATTGAAATTGTTACAAAAGCTTACCGAAAATACGGCATTATACCTTGTATAAAACATTTTCCGGGACATGGAGATGCTGACAAGGACAGTCATCTAACTCTGCCGCAGATAAATTTATCTCTAAAAAAAATGGAAGATATTCATGTCAAACCTTTTAAACATGCGATAAATAATAACATTGAAATGATTATGGCAGCGCATCTGCACTGCACCTGCTTTGATAAAGCCCCGATTCCGGCATCTCTAAGTCAAAACGCTATAGGATATTTGCGTAATACCCTCGGATATAACGGAGTTATAATAACCGATGATATGGTTATGAAAGGGGTACAAGATTTTGGAAGTTTGGAAGCTTGCATTATGGCAATAAATGCCGGGGTTGATATGTTTATATTCCGAGATTCGGATGAAAAGACCTTAAAGCTTATTAAAAATCTGGCTGAAGTAGTTGCAAAAGATAAAGTTCTCTTTGAAAAAGTAAAAAAATCAAATGAAAGAATTCTAAAACTAAAAAGCAGGATTTAAAAAATCCTGCTTTTTGAATTTTATTAAACCGCCTGTTGAGCAGCTGCTGCCTTTTCCGCTTCAAAACAATCTCTGCATAAAACATCCCTGCCTTGAGTCGGATTAAATGGAACCTGCGTTTGTACACCGCATTTTGCACAAACAGCGTCATACATTTTTTTCTTTCCTCTACGCTGCTGTTTTTTAGCCTTACGGCATTCCGGGCATCTTTTCGGCTTATTTGCTAAACCTTTTTCTGCATAAAATTCCTGTTCGCCGGAAGTGAAAATAAACTCACAACCGCACTCCTCACAAATAAGCGTTTCATCTTGGTACATCGCATGTTCTCCTAAATAATTAATTGACTTTGGCTTAAATAAACCGTTCAATCATTCTATACTTTTTTTAGGGGAACGTCAAGTATTACAAGGATTTTTCAAAATATAATGCAACAAAAGTTAAACTTTTCCGGTTGAGCCAAAGCCGCCTTCACCTCGTGCCGTAGCCGTTAATTCCGTTACAACTTCGATTTTTGCCTGTTCGTATTTAGAGATTACCATTTGAGCTATTCTTTCATCAGGCTGGATTGTGTATGGCTCATTTGAAATATTTACAACAGGAACACAAACTTCGCCTCTGTAGTCCTCATCGATTGTTCCGACACAGTTAATAAGACTGATACCGTGTTTAATAGAAAGTCCGGAGCGAGGTCTGATTTGAGCTTCGTAGCCATGCTCAAGTTCAATTTTTAAGCCTGTAGGAATAAGACGTCTTTCAAGCGGCTGTAAAGTAATACCTTCTTCAATAGCAGCACATAAATCCATGCCGGCAGCGCCTTCTGTTTTATATTCCGGGACAAATTTATTGTGTTCCATTCTGTAAATTTTTAAAATCATAAAACCCTCAATTAAGCTTGTATAATAGTTCTTCCATCAACGACTTCTTTTGGGAAAACAGTAAACTCCTCAAGATTTTCTATTCCCATTTTTTGCTTAGCTTTTGAGACATTACCGGATGGATTTATTTCATTGGATTTAACAAACGGATTTACTCCTTCCGGAGAAGACATAAAACTATTACTGTAACGAATGAATAAATTTTTTCTGGCATTATTTCGACCAATATGTGATATAGCTGAAACTTCCATAAATATTACCTTTACATATCTGAGGGTAAATAATCATTGGGATAAATTTACCCGAAAAACGACTTTTAACAGAAACTATTTTCTTGCAGAATTAATTTTATGTCAATATAAATATAAAAGTTTGTAACAAAAAAATGTTTATGTTAGAATATTTTTTGTTAATTGAAAAGTTAATTTTTGTGTCGATGTAGGACTCCGCTGAAAAAGCAACTAAATGTTGCTTTTGAAGATGGAGCAGGCGAGTTCGAGCATAAGCGAGACGAGCCATATACAAAATATCCGATTCCGCCACAAGTGTGGATAGGATATGAAAATTGAATATATTATGTGTCGATGTGGCGGAATCGGTATACGCGCACGTTTGAGGGGCGTGTGGAGAGATCCTTGCGGGTTCAAGTCCCGCCATCGACAATTTTATTATTTAGGAGAATGAATGGATTTTATTAAGAATAAAGGTAATATGCTTCTTTTATTCCTAAAAGTAGCATTTAGTATTTTTATAACATATTTGATTATTTTTAAAGGTGATGCAGGTTTTTTAATACATAATATCGGAGCTTTTTTCGTTGGCGGGAATTACATAATCGGTTTATCTTCACTGGCAAACATTACAATATTTTATATTTTAGCTTTGTATAACATAACATTAAATTGTAAGTCTTTAACAAAATTAAAAAATAATTTATTAATCTTTGATTTTGTTTTAGTTCTTGTGAATACTGTATTAGCAATTTATATTGCTAATAACTATTATCAGATGCCAATTCAAGATGCAGTAAGTAAATACATAATTTTATCAGTTGGTGCTGCGGTTATATATTATCTAATGACTATTTTTATTATTTTATTTAATTTAAAAATGAAACAGAATTATAATGTAATCTCTGATACAAGTATAGAAACTAATAACAACCCTTTTTCTTTTACCGGGAAAATTGGACGCTATGCTTATTTAATTACTAAATTTGTAGCACTGACGTTCTTCTTAATTACAATTTTAATACTTCAAAATTATCAGCCCGAGTATACTTCGGTATTACTTGCACTATTCATATTTATAATTTTTTCTATCAGCTTATTTGCTGCAAGCAAAAGATTACGAGATATAAAATGGAAACAATGGCTTTTACTTATTTGGGCAATACCTCTTATTGGTTTGAGTGTTGGTATACCCTTGCTCGTAATAAAAAGCAGGCAAGATGCCTAATTCCAACGACCACTTATTATCATTCTATAAATACTATGCATATGTGAGCATTTACATATTGTATGTTATACCATACAATATGATTAAGAAGAATTATGAAACAAACTGCTTATAGATATTCAAATTAAAGGGTTCCAGTATAGTAACCTTTTCTGAATAATAAAAAATCGGTATAAACGGACTTCCATCATAACGAAATCCCAACCGGCAGCTTTTAATCTTCTCCCATATAAATGGATGAAAAAATAGCCATACATTTATTAAGATTTGCTCTTTAGCCATATTTGTATTATTATGTTATAAGAGGTAGAGATGAATTTTTTCAGAGAACATAGAAAACTGGTAGTTGGTATAATTACGTTATCTTTTATCCTATGGACTATAGGGATGGGAGTGCTTATAATGCTTCCCGGCTTTGGGAGATAAGTGTGAGTTTAAAAAAAATATTAAATATTTTAATATTTTGGGCAATTCTGCTGAACACATTGGGTTGTTCGGTTGCTTATGCAACGGACATTGCGACAAAACAACGCCAGACCAGAGAAAAAATCAACCGTTTAAAATGGCTGGAAAGTATTGAGACAAATAAACTTTATAAGAATCAGCAAAAACTTGAAAATGCGACAAATGATCTCGTTGCTTCAAAATCCCAAATTCGCTCGGTTCAGAAAGAGTTAGACGGACTACAAGCTAAGTTAGCAAAGGCATCTGCAGAGTATAACAACCTTAATATGATTTTGGCAAATCATATTAGGAGTGTGTTCAAGCTGCAAAGAAAAGCTTTTTTTGAGATTCTATTGAGTTCGGAAGACATTAATATTCTTGTAGACAGGCTTTATTATCAAAAAATTATACTGCGTGATGACTATAACCGTATGGCTGTTGCGAAATCAAAGGCGCAAGAAATAGCGATGCTAAAATATAACATAGAGACAAAGAAAAGAAATCTTGAACGCTCCGTTGCATCCATAAATACTCAACAATCATATATACAACGGGCTATAGCCAGAAATGAAGATATGATAAATAAGCTTAGGACTGACCGTGTAGCGTACCAGAAAGCAGAGAGAGAATTGGCAAAACAATCTGCCAGTATTGGTTCTTATATAAATAAAACAGCAAAAGACAAGGATGTTCAAGTTGCCTCCGGTTTTATAAAACCGATTCAAGGAAGAATTACATCTCCATTCGGCTGGAGAACTCATCCTATATTTAACAGCAAATCTTTTCATTCGGGAATTGATATAGGAGGACCTAACAGAGGTGCAATAAGAGCGTCAAATTCAGGAAAAGTAATTTATTCCGGTTGGTATGGAGGATACGGAAAAGTTGTAATACTTGAGCACGGTATAGTTAATGGAAAGCCGATTACAACATTATATGCGCATATGAATTCTATAGAAGTATCAAACGGACAAAGAGTCACAAAAGGTCAGGTGGTTGGATATGAGGGCACAACAGGATACAGTACCGGCCCGCATTGTCACTTTGAAGTCCGAGTGAACGGACAGCCTAACAATCCGTTAAATTATATATAGCAGGTAAAATATTTTGAAAAAAGAGTTAGCAATATTATTTACAGCGTCAATATTATGTATCGATTCCGCCGGAGCTGCAGAATATTCTTTTGTCGATCCGGCTGATTTCACCGGTGAAGCATTTTTTACTCCGCCGGCTATCCAACGGCAGGCAGAGAAGAAAAATAGTAGCAGCGGTATTCAGCATACAATGCCTCCGGTGAAAAAATTCCGTCTTATGCTGAAAAAAAAGCTCAAAGAACGGAACTTAAAAAAATATGAACTTGCACCGACTTTAGATGAATCAAAAGATGTTTATTCAGCCGGTACCGAAACTTCCGAGTATGCTTCAAAAGAAGTCGTTGATGATTTTGAATCAATGACTCCGGATGGTTTTGAAGCGGATGAGCAATCTGTACTAGAGAGCAAAAAACACAAAACCCATTTCTTCCGCAAAAAAAAGAAAATTGAGCAGGAAGAATCAAAAGATACGGAAGATATTATTTTGGATTGCAATAATGTAGATTATGATACTCAAAATTATCTTATTACCGCAAAAGGAGATGCTTCCGTTAATTTTGTTAAACAGGGAACTACTTTAAAAGCAGACTTTATTACTTTTGACAGGATGAATAATACTATAAAAGCAGAGGGAAATGTAAAAATATTAAAAGGCGGATATACCGTTACCGGTGATTACATTTTCGTTGATATGAATGAAGAAAATGCCTTGATAGAAAATCCTCTGACCAGAACTGAAACTATTGAAATTAAATCTAAAAAGGGCTATGTTTATTCAGATCGTGTTGTCCAGGAACAAGGTTCAATTTCTGTTGACAACTCTTTCCCGATAAATTTTACATCTGCAAAACGCGGACCTCAAATGTATCGAATGTTAGTACCCCCAAAGGAAACTTTAACAAATGACATGGAAAATGGACTCATCAAGGTTACTATACAAGATTTAAAAATAACACAGAAAGGCGACCTGGAAATAATTTCTATGAAACACCCCAAAGTGTTTAAAGGTAACAGAACCATTTTCAAGATGCCTTCGGTTAAGCTATATACAAATAAAAATCATGATTTTGCCGAAACAAATTCTTGGGAACTGGGTTCATATAGAGGTCTCGGTATGTACTTAGGCCCGGGTTGGGTTTTTGAACTTCCCAGAGGCTCTGTATTGAAAGCTATGCCAATATTAAATTATAAAAGCGGTTTTGGAGTCGGCGGTTTAGTTAGATTCCAGAATAGCACCAATTTTACCCAGGCTGCATACGGTACTGCTGCAGGTGATTTTGTTATCAGAGGTAAACAGGAGCTGGATGATAATTTATATCTGCAATATGGTATGAACGATTATATGAATGAATGGTTTTTAGGCAGACGTCGTCCGGAATACGGTATTGCACTTGTTTACGATAAGGGTTATTCCAGCGATAATTTTCTTTTAAAAGGTCATGCTTCCCGTTTTTCGCATCGATTTGACGCAGGTTATTATCAGGACATAGACAAAGATTCAAACTTTAGAAAACTATCGGGTGAGCAGATTGGCACAATGCGTTTCAGATACATGGCACAAGCTGATCAAAATCTGTATAATTATAAAAATGAAGAGAAACAAACAGCTTTAGCATTAGACATTGCATCCCAGTTGTCGGCGGCAATATACGGAACCGGAGATACCCAGATAATCGGACGACTCGGGCCGAGATTGCATACCCAATATAAAAGATGGATGCAGGATATAGGATATTTCTTCTCGGTTTATGATGACAATACTCCTATGCCGGTGTTTGATGCTTATAGGTACGGTAAACAGAATTTATACATAAGAGAATATTTCCGTATTTGCAGATACCTAACTGTATCCTGGTTTGGTTCTATTAATCTTACCGGCGATTCACCTAATGGCAAAACATTTCAGGAAAATTCGTTCTATTTGTCTATTGGACCTGATGACGTCAAGTTTAACATAGGTTACGATTTTGTACGTGAAAATACTTATTTTACTGTCCAGATGATGATGGATGCTAAGGGGACAAAGGTTGAATACGATACATTTGAAATTAAACAGGAGAAGAAGGCTAAAAGGAACAATGATTCTGATTTAGAAGAAGAGACGGCTTTTGAGGCAGCCCCGCAGAAAAAAGTTTTGCAAAGGGCCGTAGTGGAAGATGTAAAGGTTATGGAAGATGTTCTCTAGATTTTTAACAGAAAATGAAATTATTGATTACGGAAAGTTGTGCGGAATAAAAAACTTTACTCCCGGGTACTCCGGTAATATCTCTGCAAGGTATAAAAATGGGATGCTGATTACGACTTCCGGTTCTTCAAACGGGCATCTTGAACGGGAGCATATAGTTTATACAGATTTTGAAGGCAAATCTTTAGAAAAAGGAAAGAAACCTTCCAGTGAAAAGTTTCTGCATATTGAGATATATAAAAGAAGACCTGAAATTAATTATATTATTCACGTACATTCTCCATATTTGAGCAGCTTTGCAGCGGCCGGTAAAGATCTAATGGAGCCGGTTTTGGCAGAAAATGTTTTTTATTTTGGCGGGATTCCGCTTGCAAAGTATGCACTCCCGTCAACGATGCAGCTTGTAGAAAATACAGCAGCGTTATTTGATAATTATAATGCAGCCTTAATGGAAAATCACGGTTTTATAGTTGGTGCCGAAACTATTGAGGACGCATATTTAAAATTAGAATTAGCTGAATCTTATGCACAAATTGTTTTAAATACCAAGATTCTTGGCGGTGCTAAAATACTTACTCCGGAAGAAACAGAAGAAATTCTTAAATTGAGATAGTTATGAATATATACTTTTCATCTATTTTGTGATAATAATAAAATCAGAAAATGAGGTGTTAAGAATGTTAGATATCAGACTAATAAGAGAAAATCCTGAGAAAATCAATGAACTTTTAAAGAGAAGAAATCCTGAGCTTTCAATAGATGAAGTTATTGAGATTGATGCCGAAAGAAGAAAGATTCAGACAAAAGCGGATGAGCTTCGTGCAAAGAGAAAATCAGAATCCCAAAAAATAGGTATGATGAAAAAGAACGGTGAAAATACTGACTCTATTCAGGAAGAAGTTCGTTTTTTAGGAGAAGAAATAAAAGTTCTGGAAGATAAGCAAGCGGAACTTGATACAAAACAGAGAGATATTTTATTAAGAATACCTAACATTCCTGATGAAACTACTCCGGTTGGGGCCTCAGAAGATGATAATCAGGTAGTTTCAACCTGGGGCGAACCTACAAAGTTTGGTTTTACCCCCAAGGCTCACTGGGATATTTGTGAAGAAAAGGGTATTGTAGATTTTGAACGCGGTGTTAAACTTTCTCAATCAAGATTTACTTTATATAGGGGTAAGGGCGCAAAATTGGAACGTGCTATTATCCAGTTCTTCCTTGATTTGCACACTGAAGAACACGGTTACGAAGAAATTTTACCTCCGTTTATGGCAAATGCTGCAACTATGACAGGAACAGGGCAATTACCTAAGTTTGCAGAAGATATGTACAAATGCGTGGACGAAGATTTATATCTGATTCCGACAGCGGAAGTTCCTGTAACAAATATTTATGCAGGTGAAATCCTGTCAGAAGAAGATTTGCCTAAGTATATGACGGCTTATACTCCGTGTTTTAGGCGTGAAGCCGGTTCTGCCGGTAAAGATACGAGAGGATTAATAAGAGTTCACCAGTTTAATAAAGTTGAAATGGTTAAACTCACTACCCCTGAATCAAGTCCGGAAGAGCACGCAAAACTTACACGTGATGCAGAGGTTTGTCTTGAAAGATTAGGACTTCCTTACAGAAAAGTTGCACTTTGCACGGCTGATATAGGCTTTTCTGCCAACAAATGCTGGGATTTAGAGGTTTGGATGCCTTCTTATAATAATTATAAAGAAATTTCCAGCTGCTCAAACTATGGCGATTACCAGGCAAGAAGAGCCAATATGAGATACAGAACAAAAGACGGTCAGATTAGATTTGTCCATACGATTAACGGTTCAGGACTTGCGGTAGGAAGAACTTTTGCTGCTATTATAGAAAACTTCCAGCAGGAGGACGGAACAATTATCATTCCGGAAGTTTTAAGAAAATATACGGGATTTAATAAAATATAAGTTAAAAAGCCTCTTTGCAAAGAGGCTTTTTGTTAACAATCTTTACATTTTATTGAAGATAAATACGGATTATTTTATACTAACTAGAAACCAACGTTATTAAAGGAGAAAATATGATTCAACCAATCACACCAATCAACTTAAGTAGTATGTACAAACCTTCTTTTCGTGGCTATTACGATCCTGCAACGCCTAATATACCGGCGAGTGTAAAAGAAAATATACAGCCGGCAAAAGATATTTTTGAAAAATTCGGCGAGCAAATAAAAGAAGGTAAGGAAAAACTTAAAACAGCTCTGACAAATGCAGCAGAAAAAAGTGACGGAAACAATATCATTGATGCGGAGAATAGTACACTTATACATATACTTCCGAGCGGAACGCCGTATGTGGTTTCAGTAGATGAATTAAAAACAAATGCCATAGATTTTTTTAATAATGAATCTTTAAGAGCTACTGTAGCAAGAGGAGCAGATTCAATGTTATACGGTAATTCCGAAGAAACATCAATCCTCAAACAAATACTGCCGCAAGATATATCAATACCTGATGTTATAAAAAGCGCTGATGAGCCAATAACCGGTAGTGATTCAGTAACGTTTATCGGTGACACGGAAGGTACGGATTTTGATTTTGATCAGCCTGATATAGCAGATATACTTTAAGGCGGGTTAGGCGGTTAAATATGTATGTTTCACTATCACAAAGATTAAACTATCCTGCAAATAATTATATAAGCAAAGAGCGGAATCGCTATTGTCCGAATATGATTACATCCCGAACTCCGGCAGATAGAAATTCGCATCCGGCTTTTAAAGCTTTTGTGCCGACCAGCGCTACAGTGTTGTTAATATACAAAGCTTTAAAAATGGTTGATGGGCGCATGAAACTTAGAAAATTTCAAAAAGATGTAATGCATTCATATGAATTAATTATGGCTGAGCCGGAAAAGTATGTTAAAGATTTGCCCGAATTATTAAAAATTTGGACAAATAATATTGAAATAGTAAAAAATGAATTACCTTATATAAGAACAGAGGTTCTGGATTGTTTTAATCCGTATATCGCAGATGATAATCCCTATAATAGACAGATTAAAAAAGACATTATAAGATTGATAATTAACAGCGGAGATTGCAGTAACGGCGGAAAGTTTTTAAATACGTTTGAAACCTTGCCGGATGATTATTACGGAGGTTTTAAAGAAGAAATTGCCGATATATGTCTGTATTCCCCTAAATTTCAGCAAGCTGCAGTAAAAGATAGTGATTTGTATCTGTATAGACAGGGAATAATAAAAGCTCTTGATAATAATAATCATACAGAATATTTATTAAATAACAAGGATAGACTTATTGAATTAAAGCAGCAAACCTACTCAGTTGTTATGCGAGATTTGCGCAATTGTAAGAATTTAGCTTTTGAAATGTATAGTTATGATACACCGGATGACAAAATTTATAAATTAAGATATGAAAATTTTAACAATATTTTGTTACAAACATTAATTAATAATAATTTTGATGCTAAAAAAACATCTGAAATATTAAATATGGATCAATGGTATGCTGAAGATATTATTAAGGACATTGTAACAGATTTGTTGATAAAAAAATCCGAAACTGATGAGCAAAAATTATCTTTGTACAAACAACGTATAAATGAGAAAATGAAAATAACTCCGCTATCGGTTAAAGAAGATAATGTCTCTATTGATGTAATAGACACAAATATTAAAAAATATATAAAGAAAACCGGTTTTAAAGAGGAGTTGACGGAATATAAAGACAGGCTTTGTGCCGCGCAAGAGACACAGAAAAATGATTCATGCTCTTTTGCGGACGACGATACATTCCTTGATTATGTGCGAATGCACAGCGGATTCTAGTTAGATATTAAATCGAATAAAGGAGGAAGCGTATGCCTAAAATTGCACCGATAACTAAATCTGATATAATTATCAGACAGCTCAAAAATCTTAAGAGTGATTATGCTTTTTCTTTACTAATGGGCGATTACAAAGGGTTTAAAAATGCGTATAAACAATACGCAAAACTTGCAGTTGATAACTTTGAAATTGCATCGCACCTGGAATCTCCCGTTAAGGGAAAAATTCCCCTTTTTTCAAAACCAGGATTAAAAATAGTAAAATGTATGCTTTTTAATGCTTTTAGAATAAAAACTCCTGAGGAAAAACTTCTTAAAAAAATGGGACGGGATTTTAAAAACAAGCGAGCTGCAGAATCTTTTATGAAAAATTAATAAGCTTTTATCAGAAAGATTTTTATACCTTTATCAAGTCTTTCGACTCTTTTAACATATCTGTAGTCGGCAAGGCTTGTAAGTATTAATGCAACAGCAGGTTTTTTGCCGGTCATTTTAGAGTAGTAAAGCGATTGCCCAATTGACTCTGCCCATTTTTTAGCAAAATCAAATTCTATTGCATAATCTTTTGCAAGACAGTCAACTCTGGTTAAATCCCATAAAACTGCTTCTTTGCGTCCAAAATCCGATGTACACCACTGGTTAACATAGTAGGATTCGACCTGATTAGGCATCATTGTTTGAGTTTCGTACCATTTTTGAGGAACGTAATTCAGCCCGAGATAATAAATCCCGCTTGCCATAAGAAAGAAAATTATCAGAAAACGAATTATAGTATTGTTAGATTTTTTCCGGCGAGCCATTTTCTTTTACCACCTCCAAAACTTCATAGTCATTCAGATATGGTAAATGTTCTTCTGTAATAAGTTCACCCGGAAGCAGGATAGAAATTCCCGGAGGGCATTCCGCAATTACTTCGGCAGAAACTCGTCCTACAGCTTCTTCTTTTCTGATTGTTTCTTTTTCTGCATAAAATGCATCCCTCAAACTCATTTTTATTTGAGGTTCAAGCATCGGCATATGTTTGCGTTTTTCCAAATAATAAATATCTTTGTATCCGCCTGAGGCGATTTTTTCTAAAGAATCTGCAAGATATTTGAAATCGGAGTGCGAATTTCCAAGGTTGCAGAGTATCAAAACTCCTATATCGGAAGCGGATTCTACTTCTATATTAAAATCAATTTCAAGAATAGACTCGAGTCTTTTACCTGAAAGACCGTCAACTTTTATAAATACTTTTGTAACATCTGTCATATAGCCAAAGTCAGACTTAAGCTGATGGAGGTTCGGAATATTATCCAATCTTGTTCTTAAGTATTTAGCATTCTTAACAGCTCTTTCTAAAGCTGCCTGACCGGATTTTGATTCTAAGTTTGCTCTTGCAGCGTCAAGGCTTGCCAGAAGCAATAATGAAGGGCTTGTTGTATGCAGAAGTTTAAGTGCTTTTTCTACAGCTTTGTCATCTAAAATAGAATCCTTTGCTATATGAAGCATTGAACTCTGGCTCATACTTCCGCCGGTTTTATGAAGTGAATGAACAACAGCGTCTGCGCCCAGTTTAAGAGCTGTTTCCGGAAGATGTTTGCTAAAGTTCCACAAACATCCGTGAGCTTCGTCAACTATGAGAGGTACTCCATATTTTTTACAAACTGTACTGATTGATTTAATATCAGATACAACACCTTCGTAAGTCGGATTTGTAATCCAAACAAGCCCTGTATCCGGATTTTCTTGAAGGAGTTTTTCTATTTTTGAAGCATCAAGATTTCCCCAAATTGACCAGTCTTCAATCTGGTTTGGGCAAACCCAGATAGGTTCTGCACCTGAAATCATAAGTCCTGTTAAAGCTGATCTGTGGCAGTTTCTGTTAATAATAACTTTTTGTCCTTTTTTAGTCAAAGCCATTGCAATTGCAAGGTTTCCGGCAGTAGAGCCGTTAAGCAAAAAGAAAGTTCTTTTTGCACCGAAGGCTTGTGCTGCAAGTTCTTGTGCTTCTCTAATCGGACCTGTTGCAGGATGAAGAGTCCCCAGATTGTCAAATTCATCTGTTGTGTCAATATTTAAAACTTTATCTCCGACAAGTTTTCTAAAATCTTTAAAAATCGCTTTACCCTTTGTATGTCCCGGTATATGGAATTGATATGTAGGGTTTTCATAAGCATTTTTTAAAGCCTCCACAATAGGAGCTTTGACTTTTATATTGTCGTTTTCTGTATATTTCCCGGTTTGTTTGACCTGTTGTTTTGCCACTAATCTTTCCTTCATTATTCACCATGATGTATAATACTCTAAAAAAAAAAATTTTGCCAT
>CALUTN010000019.1 GCA_944323665.1 Candidatus Gastranaerophilales bacterium
ATCAATGATTATCTTGTGGGCATCAGGTATCCTGTCAGGCGTAATTGATAATATCCCGTATACTGCAACAATGGCACCTATGTTGGTTGAAATTCAAAAACTTATGGGCGCATCTTATACTCACCCGCTCTGGTGGTGTTTATCATTAGGCGCATGCCTCGGCGGTAACATGACTATTATCGGTGCAGCAGCTAACGTTATTGTATCAGAAACCGCAGCACGTGACGGACATCCTATCAAGTTTATGTACTACTTAAAATACGGGGTTCTGACCACATTCATTGCTCTTGTAATGAGCTCTGTTTATATCTGGTTAAGATTCTTACATTAAGAATTCAGATAAAATATTATTACTCAATAAAACTCCTTGAAGATTCAATTTGTATCCGAGAGGAGTTTTTATTATAAAATCTTTGTATTTTTCTAAAACCGGAGTAAATTCTTTTTCAAAATCAAAGCCGTATTTGGAGTAAATTTCACTAACATTTACCCCCTCTTCTTTTCTGAATCCGAGAAAAATTTCTTCTTCAATTTTTTCTTGTTTCGATAGCGTGTGTTCTTGCTCCCGTTTGGATTTATTATTCAAATATTTATCCAATGTTAAATAATTTGAATACCTAACTCCATCAATATATCCGTGAGCGGCAACTCCAAACCCGTAGTATTCTTCATTATTCCAGTAGTTTAAATTATGTCTGGACTCATACCCTTTTTTAGAAAAGTTACTTATTTCATACCGGTTAAATCCGTTTTTTTCTAATATATTATTTACTTCCTCATACATATCTGCCTGAATATCGTTATCCGGAAGATTAGACGGTTTATGATGCCCCCAGAATGATTCTTCTTCAATTTTTAAACCATAGGTTGAAATATGTTGAATATCAAGGTTTAAAATATTTTCTATATCAAATTTTATATCATCCATTTTTTGTTCAGGAAGTCCGTATATCAAATCAAGGCTGATATTATTGAATCCTGATTTTTTTGCCATCTTTACAGCTTTAACAGTATCTTCAGAATTATGTCTGCGCCCGATAAGTTTTAAAATCTTGTCATTAAAACTCTGTGCACCTATACTCAGCCGATTAATTCCAATATCTTTCAAACCTGATAAATAATCCGGTTCAGCATCATCAGGATTTATTTCCAGAGTGATTTCGCAATCCTCTTTAAACTTGAATTTGTTAATAATTTTTTTTAAAGATTCTGTACATACTAAAGAAGGAGTTCCTCCGCCAAAATAAAGAGTTTTGAGAGGTTCGTCTTTATAACAATAATGGATTTCTTCCAAAAGAGAGGTTATATAATCTGAAATCTTATCTCCGTTGGTAAAAGATACGAACGAACAATATTTACATTTGGATTTGCAAAACGGTATATGAATATAAACACTGTCGCTCATTATTCATCCAGCTTAATATAACTTGTTTCCCACCTTAAATCAATATACTTAACTTTTTTATTAAGCATTTTGAGCTGAGGTAAAAGAGACGGAAGTCTTTGAATTTTATCAAAAACGCCGGCATTAATACTTCCTAATCTTATATTAGCAGAAGGTATTTTTATATAAACATCCTTTGGGTTTCTGTAATCTATATATTCAACTTTTTCGCCCGTTTCTGTTTCAACAAGATTAGAGATTTTTCTAAAAGTAGTAACTTTTTTTGAGTCCCAATTTCTATAGTCATCTCCGGTTCCGTATGTAACGACAAGCACAGTTTTATAGTCCGGCGCAAGAGGCATATACTCTCTTCCGATTAATTTCCCGTCAGCGGAGAAAAATGCTATAGGAGGGACATTAACGTCCGGGGTAATTGTTACTATAGGATTTCTTTCGACAACTATTATCTGTAATCTTGCAGGGAACCAAAATCTTCTTATATAAACATTTTGAACCGGCTCAAGCTGAGTGATACTCTTTTTGAGATGGTCAGTTTTTACAAGAAAAATCGGCTGGCTTGGAACTTGATTTCTTCTCAGTGCTGAAAGAATTTTTTGTGAAGGTACGATTCTGTTATTGACAATTTCCAGCGCAGGGCTGTCGAGACTGTCAAATGTGTTTGCAGGGAGTCTCCACTGCGGCATTTTAAGGATTAAAAAGATAAGACTTATAAGAATTATTAATATAATAAGCCGCAGCATAATCCGAAGTCGAACTAAACGTTTTTGCGAACGTCTTATTTGACGCTGCAATTTTGCTTGCTTTAAGCGTCTTTGCTGGTGATATCTGGGTTTTAATTCTTCATCAGACATTATTTATCAAGTCCTGCACTTTTCAGTATCATTAAAACTAAATTATCATAATCAATCCCGCAAACTGCTGCCTGCGCCGGCAAATCACTTGTATCAGTCATTCCCGGGCTTGTATTTACTTCAAGAAAATATGGTTTGTCGTCTTTAATCATAAAATCGACTCTTGAAACTCCTGAACATCCGGTTGTTTCATGAGCTTTTACCGCCAGTTTTTTTACGAGAGCCGTGCTTTCTTTGGACAACCCTGTTGACGGAACTATGAACTCTGACATCCCTTTTGTATATTTTGCTTCAAAATCATACCATTCTGTTTTTGGTCTGATTTCCAGAATCTCTGTTGCAAAAGCTTTGCCATCTTTTTCTAAAACACCAACCGTTACAAAAAATCCGTCAATAAACTCTTCTATCAAAACATCATCATTAAATTTCAATGCTTCATTATATGCGGATACCAATTCTTCTGGGGTATTGACCTTTGTCATACCAAAGCTTGAGCCTTCAGAAACAGGTTTTGTAATAAGAGGATACTTAAGTTCCTCAACTGCTTTTTTAACATCTTCACCCTTTTTTACAAAAACGGATTTTATAAGAGGAAAATCTTTAACTGTTGAAAGGATTCTTTTAGTGTATTCTTTGTTCATACAAATAGAACTTGCCATAACTCCGCATCCTGCGTAAGGTATTCTTAAGATTTCAAGAACGCCCTGAATACATCCGTCCTCGCCGTATTTCCCGTGTAGAGCATTGAATGCACAGTTAAAATTTCCGTTCTTAAGCGTTTCTGCTATATTCTTATCAACAACAACCAATTCTGCATTTTTATACCCAAGTCTTAGCAAGGCTTCATAACAATTCTTGCCGGACCGCATTGAAACTTCACGCTCGGAGGACATCCCGCCGCAAAGTACAGCTATTTTATCATCTTTTTGTACAGTATATTGCATAATTCTTCCTCTTTTCCGGTTTTATCACCGATATAAATTATTTCCGGCTTTAATTCTATTGTATAAATATCTCTTACTGCCGTGTACATTTTTACCATTAATTCCAAAACATCTTCAGAAGTAGCATCACCTTTATTTATAATAAAGTTTGCATGCCTGTCCCAGACTTTAACTCTCGGCATATCAAAGTTTTTTGCCCCCGCTTTATCAAGAAGTCTGCCCGCTGAATCATTAGGCGGATTTTTGAACACACTTCCGGCATTCGGAATTGCAAGAGAAGGTTGAATCTCTTTTCTGAAAGCAAGATTCCTATCCATAAGAGCCTGTATTTCTTCTTTAGGTTTCTTAGATAGTTCAAACTCAGCGCCTAACAGAATGTATCTTCCGTCATGCAGGATAGAGTGTCTATAAGAGAACTCCATTTCTGATTTTTCTTTGTAAACAACTTCTTTTTTTTCTTTGTCATATAAACAGCAGCGTGTTAATGTGTCGGAAATATTTTGCCCGTGGCATCCTGCATTCATAAAAATTTCTCCGCCGATTGAACCGGGGAATCCTATCATAAACTCAAATCCGCTAAGAGAATTTTCGCAGGCTTTTTGAGCTATGAGCGGTCCTTTTACACCTGCAGATGCTATAATATGAGTGCCTCTTATTTCAAAGTTTTTCATTGCAGAGGTTAAAATAACATTTCCGCTATAGCCATTGGACGAGAATAAGACATTTGAACAGTTGCCAAGAACTATATAATTATCTGATTCATTTAAAAGAGAAACAAACTCCTGCTGATTTGCAGGAAGGTATAAACCTTTAACGTTTCCTCCGATTTTAAAGGTTGTATACTGTTTAATCTCAGCATTTTCTTTAAATTCTACTTGCAAGTTAATTCTCCGTTAGCTTTTTCTAAATACTTACCTAATGTTGTAATAGTTCCTGCTCCAAGACCTATAACAATATTTCCGGCTTTAAGTGTAGGCATAAGTTTTTTCGCTACCTCTTCTATTGTTCCGCCCATATATTCAGACCCCGGCAGCTCTGCAGAAAATTTCTCCGAATTTACCCCATCTATTTTGTCTTCGGAAGCCGAATAAACATCAGTAACAATTACTCTTGAAGCGTTAGAAAATGCCCCTTTAAAATCTTCCCACAGGCTCTGGAGCCTTGTGTATCTATGAGGCTGGAATACTGCCACTATATTTTCTTTTCCGTATTTTTGAGCAGCTGCCTCAAGCGTTGCCTTAATTTCAGTAGGGTGATGCGCATAGTCGTCAAATACTTCTATGCCGCCAAACTCCGCAACTCTCTGAAATCTTCTTCCCATACCGGTAAAATCAGAAAATAAATCTTTAATACAGTCAAGATTTTCTCCTGCTTCCGCTAAACTTGCAGCAACGGCAAGAGCATTGTAAACATTATGCATTCCGGAAACTTTTAAGAAAATATCCGCAAGAAATTCATCCTTATAATAGACATCAAAATATGTACCGGATTTTGTGTATTGAATATTTTTGGCAATATAATCGGCATCTTTTAAACCAAAGGTTATAAAATTACCCTTAAGCAGACAAGCACCCGGATTATCTTTATTGATAAGAACCTTTGCACCTTCTTTTTTATGAGAAAGGAATTTTTCAAAAGTTTGGACAAGAGAATTTAACCCATCTTTATAAAAATCCGTATGGTCAGCTTCCAGATTATTTATAACCGTAATATCAGGAGAATATTTAACAATAGTTCCGTCGCTTTCGTCCAGCTCTGCAACAAAATATCTGCCGCTTTTATGCTGTGCATTTGTATGAAGCTCAGGGACAATTCCGCCGACTACAAACGAAGGTTCAAGCCCGGCTTTATCCAGAATAAAAGACGCAAGTCCGCTTGTTGTCGTCTTACCGTGTGTTCCAGAGTATCCGATAAAAACTTTCCCTTTTTCCTGACTTGATTCTGCAATTTTTTCCAATAAATCAGAGCGGTGGCATATTTTCATTCCCAGTCTTTTTGCTTTTACTAATTCCGGATTATTTTCTCTTATCGCAGTTGAAAGTATAACAACATCCGTATCATCCGGAATATTGTCTTCACTATGCCCTATATTAACCTTTGCTCCAAGTTTTCTCAGAGCATCAATATATTTACTATCCGCTATATCGGAGCCTGAAACTTGATTACCTGCTTCAAGCAGGTATTTTGCAAGCCCGCTCATTCCGATTCCGCCAATTGCTATAAAATGATATTTTCCCAATTTTAAATCCCTCTTATACCTCTGTACATTATAGTATAAAGGAGGAGATATGCACAAGATTTTTTTAATCTTTTTTGAGTAAATTTTTTAATTCTTCTACTTCATACTTAAGTCTGTTTATATCGCATTTAACAGGGTCCGGAATTCTGTTATGCATTAAGACCCCTTCTGAAGTTACGAACTGTCTGTGGACGACTCTTCCGGGGATTCCGACTACTGTAGAATTTTCAGGAACATCATCAACCACAACAGAACCTGCGCCAATTCTTACATTATCTCCTATCGTGATATTACCTAAAACTTTAGCTCCGGCTCCTATAATAACATTATTCCCGACAGTAGGATGCCGTTTGCCGTGTTCGTTTCCGGTACCGCCTAAAGTTACCTGCTGGTAGATAAGAACATCATCTCCTATTATTGTAGTTTCACCGATTACGACGCCTTCTCCGTGGTCAATAAAAAATCGGTTTCCGATTCTTGCTTTCGGGTGAATCTCAATCCCTGTAAATATTCTTGTCCAGTAAGAAATAAGCCTCGGGATAAAAGGCACACCCCAGTAAGCAAGCTTGTGCGCTATTCTGTGAGAAATTAGAGCCTGCAAGCCCGGATAACAAAACAATACTTCTGCAAGGTTGGTTGCAGCCGGATCTTTTTCGTAGATTACTTTTATATCTTCTTTAATTTTTTTGATTGCGCGTCTTATCATTAGCTTACCTTTTTTATTTTATCACCACACAGATAAATACCGTTCTCCGCTGTCCGGAATTATAACTACCACTAATTTATCAGGCATTTTTTGCGCAAGCTCTTTTCCGGCTTTAAGATTTGCTCCTCCTGAAATCCCGCAGAAAATCCCTTTTTCTTTAGCCAGTTTTTTTGCTTCTTCTATAGCGTCATCACCTTTAACGGTAAGTATACCATCCAAATCTTTCCCCTTTGTGTTTTCGGGGATAAAATTTGCACCTATTCCCTGAATCTTATGAGCTCCCGCATAACCTTTCGTAAATAAAGGACTCTCCTCCGGTTCAACTCCATAGACCATCCATCCTTTTAAATACTCTTTTAGCCCGTATGCTGTTCCGCCGGTACCGATTCCTGCCACAACAATACCGGAATCCAAAGCTGTTTGCTCAAGTATCTCTTTTGCAGTTACTTTATGTGATTTTAAATTATCTAAATTATTAAATTGCATCGGTATAAAGCTATTCGGATAAAGTTTTTTCAACTCATCAGCTTTATCTACAGAGCCTTGCATTCCTTTATCTGCCGTAGTCAGAACAAGTTCCGCTCCATAAGCAGAAATGCTTTTTTTGCGCTCTTCTGACATATTCTCCGGCATGCAAATAATAAGTTTTAACCCCATAACGGCACAGCACATTGCAAGCCCTATCCCGGTATTTCCGCTTGTCGGTTCAATTATTACGGTATCCCGATTAATTTGACCTCTTTTTATTGCTTCATTAATCATTGAATAAGAAGCCCTGTCCTTTATTGAACCTGATGGATTAAAAAATTCAAGTTTTAAGCAAATATTGTTGTCATACTTAACAAGCGGAGTGTTTCCGATTGTCTCCAATATATTATTGTAAATCATTTAATCTATCTCCGTCCCTCCCCGCCGGAGAGGAATAATAACTTATACCAGTTTTGCGAATTTTCTTTTGCCTGCCTGTAAGACTTTGTTCATCTCCGGAGTAAGAACCAATGTCATATCTGAAACTTTCTCTCCGTCAAGTTTAACACCGCCTCCTTGGATAAGACGTTTAGCTTCCCCTTTACTCTGAACAAATTTGATGTTTACCAATAGGTCTAATATATTTACTCCGGATTCAATCTTAACACTTTCAATATCTTCCGGTATTCCCTTGTTGGATACAACATTTATAAACTCTTCCTGTGCTTTGTCTGCGCCCTCTTTTCCGTGATATTCTTCCGTAATAAGATGTGCTAATCTCATCTTTATATCACGAGGGTTAACAGAAGCGGATTCAATTTCTTTGTCCATTTTAACGAGTTCTGCTTGAGATACATCCGTTAAAAGTGAATAGTAACGGGTAATCAATGTGTCAGGAATACTCATAAGTTTTCCGAACATATCTTTTGCACTGTCAGTCAGTGATATACAATGTTCCGGATAAGTTTTAGACATCTTAACAACACCGTCTGTTCCTTCCAGAAGCGGAAGCATCATTACAAGCTGCGGATGTTTTTTGCCGTAAGCTGCTTGAATATCTCTGCCGAGAAGAGTATTAAATCTCTGGTCAGTTCCGCCGAGCTCAATATCAGAATCAATAGCAACAGAGTCGTAAGCCTGCATCAGAGGGTAGAAGAATTCATGAATCGCAATAGGACGGCCTTCCGCATATCTTTTTGCAAAATCATCCCTTGTCATCATTTGTGCAACAGTTATTTGAGAAGCCAGTTTTAAAAGCTCTGTAAAGCTCATTTTATGAAGCCAATCAGCATTATTAACCACCTCTGCATCAGAAACATCAAGAACTTTAGACATTTGTTCAAAATATGTTTTAGCATTTTCTTCAACCTGTTCTTTTGTTAAAGCTGGTCGTGTGTCGGTCTTGCCGGAAGGGTCGCCTATCATTGCTGTAGCTCCGCCTACTATCAAAACAATTTTATGCCCGAGTTTTTGGAACTCTCTTAATTTTCTCATTACAACAGTATGACCGAGATGTAAATCCGGTCTTGTCGGATCCATACCGAGTTTTACTCTTAAAGGGGTGTTTGTATCATGTGCATGCTGCAACTTTGCAGCTAATTCCTCCAGCCCGCTCGGTAAAACTTCCGCATTTCTTGTTAACTGTCTTGCCTGTTCAATAAATTCTTCTCTTATTTCCATTTTTTCTCTCCATTATTATTGAGAATTATATCATAAAAGTTAATAATACATAGTTAGTTAGCTGTTAAAATATAAAAGGGCGGGGCGGATTTTATCCGCCCCGCCCTTTTTAATAATTTATACCTTATACATTACCGTAGTAAGCATCGATATAGATTTTCTTGATTTCTTCCATCAATGGATATACAGGGTTAGCGCCTGTGCACTGATCGTCGAATGCAAGTTCCACTAACTGATCAAGGTTATCCATGAATGTTTGTTCGTCTACACCAAAGTCTTTAATAGATTTTGGAAGTTCGATTTTATCCATTAATTCATCAACAGCCTTGATAAGGAGTTCGACTTTTTCATCGTCATTATTTCCGCCCAATCCTAATTCATCTGCGATTTGACCGTATTTCATCTTAGCGCAAGGGAATTTGTATTGAGGGAAGATGGCTTGTTTTCTAGGTGCATCAGATGAATTATATTTAATAATTTGTCTGAACAACAAAGCGTTAGCAACACCGTGAGGTACATGGTACATTGCACCAAGTTTGTGAGCCATTGAGTGGCACAATCCGAGGAATGAGTTAGCAAATGCCATACCTGCGATAGTTGCGGCATAGTGCATTTTTTCTCTTGCCATAGGATCGTTAGCACCTTCTCTGTATGAACGTTCAAGGTATCTGAAAATAAGTTTTGTTGCTTCTAATGCATTAGAGTTAGTGAAGTTTGTACCCATAGTAGATACATAAGCTTCAAATGAGTGAACTAAAGCATCAATACCTGAAGCAGCAGTTAAACCTTTTGGCATACCGTCAACGAAGTTAGGGTCTATAATAGCCATGCTAGGAGTTAGAGCGTAATCAGCGATTGCATATTTTACGTGAGTTTCATCATCTGTAATAATAGCAAACGGAGTTACTTCTGAACCTGTACCTGAAGTTGTAGGAATAGCAACCATCATCGCTTTCTTACCTAAATCAGGAATACAGCAAATTCTCTTTCTGATATCCATAAATCTCATAGCGATATCTTCAAAGTTTGTATCAGGCTGTTCATACAATAACCACATAATCTTAGCAGCGTCCATAGGCGAACCTCCGCCGAGTGCAATAATTACATCCGGTTCAAATGGTTTCATAATAGCCATTGCTTGATTAATTGTAGATAATGTAGGATCCGGTTTAACATCAAAGAATACTTCGTGTTCAATACCGATTTCATCAAGAACTTTGGTTATATTATCAACTGCGCCTGAATTGAAGAGGAATCTGTCGGTAACGATAAATGCACGTTTTCTTCCGGCAAGTTCTTTAAGAGCAAGGTCAGTAGCTCCTCTTTTGAAGTAAACTTTTGGCGGAACTTTAAACCATAGCATATTTTCTCTCCTTTCAGCAACAGTTTTGTAGTTTAATAAGTTTTCAACACCGATATTACCTGATATAGCGTTTTTACCCCAAGAACCGCAGCCGAGTGAAAGTGACGGCTCAAGTTTGAAGTTGAACAAGTCTCCAATACCGCCTTGTGCAGAAGGAGAGTTGATTAGAACACGGCAGGTAGGCATTTTTTCAGCGAAAGCATCAATTCTATCCTGTTTACGTTCATCTGTATACAAATCGGCTGTATGGCCTGCACCACCTTTTATAACAAGTTCATGGGCCATTTCTGTTGCTTGTTCAAAATCTTTAGCCCAATACATTGTTAAAATTGGTGATAATTTTTCTCTTGAGAACGGATCTTCCCAATCAACGGAAGGTCTTTCAGCAAGAAGTACTTTAGCATTTTCAGGTACAGAAAATCCTGCGAGTTCTGCAATTCTTGATGCCGGCTGACCGACAATATCAGGATGAGCAGTACCGCGTTTAGGGTCAATAAACGGAAGATCAATTAACTTCTTCTCATCATCTTGATTTAGTAGATATGCACCTCTGTATAAGAATTCGTTTTTAACAGCTTCGTAAACTTCATCAACAACAATAACAGACTGTTCTGATGCACAAATCATACCGTTATCAAAAGTTTTTGACATAATGATTGAAGAAACAGCCATTTTGATATCAGCAGTTTCATCAATAACAGCAGCTGCATTACCGGGACCTACACCAAGAGCAGGGTTTCCGGATGAATATGCCGCTTTAACCATACCTGGGCCGCCTGTTGCAACAATACAAGCGATAGAAGGGTGCTGCATTAAAGTGTTTGAAAGTTCAATAGACGGAACATCAATCCATCCGATAATATCTTCCGGAGCACCTGCTTTAACTGCAGCTTCCAAAACAATTTTAGCAGCTTCAATAGTACATTTTTTAGCTCTGGGGTGTGGTGAGAAGATAATACCGTTTCTTGTTTTCAATGCGATTAAAGATTTAAAAATAGCTGTAGAAGTAGGGTTTGTAGTTGGAACAATACCTGCTAATACCCCTAAAGGTTCTGCAACTACTTTAATACCGTTAGCTTTATCTTCTCTTATAATACCGCAAGTCTTTGCATTCTTATGTTTGTTATAGATATATTCGGATGCAAAGTGGTTTTTAATAATTTTATCTTCCAAAACACCCATTCCTGTTTCTTCAACAGCCATTCTGGCTAAAGGAATACGTGCTTTGTCTGCTGCAGCAGCTGCTGCTTTGAAGATAGCATCTACTTTTTCTTGTGAATAAGTCGCAAATATTTTTTGCGCTTTTGAAACTTTAGAAATCAAGACTTCTAACTGATCAAGTGTTTCAACAACATTTGAAGCATTCAGAGTCTCTTCTAATTTTTCAACATTTTTTTTCGTTTTTGTTGTCATATTAGTTATCTCTCCTATGTTATGTGCTGTTCTCTAATAATATTACAGCACAAGCGAAAATTACTGTCAACAAAGGAGGAAAGGGTGTTTAGAGGGTAAATATCTATCAAAAAACAGCCTCAATTCCGCACCTGAAAACAATTTAGCGAGTGTAAAGAATACACTCGCTAAATAAAAACTTTATAAAATCTTTATATTTTAAAATTATGATGCAATTTCAAACGGATTTATTAACTCGACATTAGGGGTTAAAAGTTCGTTTATATTTCCGCTTTGAGCAGGTTCTTTATCTTGCTCTTCTGAATCTTCTGCCGGTTCTTCTTCAACAGGTGTTTCATCGGAAAGCCTTGAATCAATATTCTGTAAATCTGATTGTACTGCTGCATCAAGTTCGGCAGTTGAAGCGGTAACTCCGCCATCTCCAAGGAATGAACCGATACTTGTAATTAATGGTTCAATTTTTGTATTATAGTCGCCGACACATCCGTTAAATGCTTCAAGAGCTCCGCCGATTGCATTTTTGAATGTATTTAAAAGATTAATATTTTCATTTAAACCGCCGATACCCTGCATAAGAGTTTTTAGATTTCCTAATGCACCTGTTGTTCTGACGCTTGAAGCCATTTCCTGGTCTACAGCAGCTTGGCTAAGTTTTGCGGAAGCTGCAGCTCCGATACCCGGGAAAATACCTGCAGTTGTTGCTTGAGCTTCAAGAGTTTTTGCAACTATACCGTTTTGTACACCTGCAGCTTGTGTTTGAGAAGTTTTTGCGACTTCTTGAGCGCCTTGTTCAGCAAGTTCGCTAACTTTTAATGTACCATTTTCTTGAACTTCAATCGAATTTCCTTTAGCAGTTTCAATTTCAATAACGGCTTGTTCAACACTCTCTGCAGCTGCCTGAATATCTGTTTGAATTGTTTCAATTTCTGCAACAATACCTGCAATTTGTCCTGACAAACCTTGAATTTCGCTAAGAATAGCTTTTTGGGTTTCAGGATTAGTTGTTGATGCCAACTCCTGTTGTTTTTCCTGAATCTGTTCAATTATTTCATTAATTAGTTCTTGTTTTTCTTCAAGTTTTTGCTGAGAAGCATCAAGAGTTCCATTAGCCGTATCAACTATGCTTCTCTGATTATCTATATCTGAACCGATTTCTTCAAGACTCTGGTCAAGCTCAGATAAAGCTTCCTTTTGTTCAGCAGTAAGCTCTTGAGCTTTCTTTTCACCTTCTTTTACTTCTTTTCTTGCTTTTGAAGCTTCTTGATTACCGAGTTTTTCGACGATAGAAAGAACATTATTAATAAGTCCTTGTATAGCAGAAGCTTTTTGAGCATCATTTCCGGTAACTAATCCTTCTACATTGCCTGCTACTCCCCAAATAGAATTAAGATAGGAACCTCCTTTGATGGCACCCATTGAGCTTAATTGTCCAAATACGCCTTGCATTTGGTTTAGAAGAGCTTTGTATTCTGTTGATCCAACTTGTGTCATCTTACTCAATCTTCCTATCGTTACTTACATATATAAAAAGTATATAAAAAGTGAGCAATTTCAGAGGTTTTAATAATTGTTACAAAACTTAACACAAAACCAGACATTTGGCTGATAGAAATATTACTTAGTATATTGTAAAAAATAAATATTGGGTGGAAGCAGTTACAGGGTTTAATAAATGAAAAGTTTAACGGAAAGAGAGATTAATGTCTTGTATTATCTTGTTCTCGGGATGACCAACAAAGAGATTTCGGAAGTTTTAAATATTTCCGTTCACACAACGAAAGCTCATCTGGAATCAATTTTTGAAAAATTAAATGTAAACAACCGAGTCCAGGCAGCGATTAAAGCTGTAACCCTGGACTTGATAAATATTAAAGAAGCTGTGTGAATTTCTAATAAAATAAACGGCGAAGTAATACTTCGCCGTTTATTTATTTTAATCTTATGATTAAGCATTGACAGAAAGTTTTTCTTCTTCAGTTACACCTTTTATAGTGAGATTGATTCTGCCCTTATCATCAATCTTAATAACTTTGACAATTACTTCATCGCCAATATTAAGGTGAGGTTCAATTGATTCAATTCTTTCCTGACAAATTTGGGAAATATGAACCATGCCGTCTTTTCCGCCGCCAAGCTCAACAAATGCCCCAATAGGAATTATTCTCACAACTTTACCTTTAACTACCATTCCTACTTCCGGCTTGAAAGTCAAATCATTAATCATTTTCTTCGCTATAGCAGCACCTTCCTGGTCATTGGATGTAATGGTTACAACCCCGTTATCCTGAATATCAATTTCGGCACCGGATGCGTCAATAATTGCTCTGATTTGCTTTCCGCCGGGTCCGATAACCGTTCCTATATCTTCAACAGGAATTGTCATTGTTGTGATACTAGGTGCATAAGGTGAAAGATGTTCAGCAGGTTTTGTAATAACCTTTCTCATTTCTCCCAAGATATGAAGTCTGCCTTCTTTAGCCTGAGCTAAAGCCCTTCTTAAAGTATCATTTGCAATACCTTTAGCTTTCATATCCATCTGAAGAGCTGTAATACCGTCATCATTACCGGTTACCTTGAAGTCCATATCTCCGAGGAAATCTTCAATACCTTGAATATCTGTTAATACAACCGGTTCTCTACCCGGTTCTGTAATCATACCCATAGCAACTCCGCCTATCATACATTTAACAGGAACTCCGGCATTCATAAGCGCCATTGAAGAACCGCAGGTTGAACCCATTGATGTTGAACCGTTTGATTCAAGAACATCTGATGTTACGCGGATTGTATATCCGAATTCTTCCTGAGAAGGAAGCGCCGGAACATTTGCTCTTTCGGCAAGGTTTCCGTGTCCAACTTCACGTCTGCCAGGGCCTCTAAGCGGTTTAACTTCCCCAACTGAAAATCCGGGGAATATATATTTATGCATATAAGTTTTTTCTGTTTCAGGGTCAACTCCGTCAAGCTCTTGTTTCATGCCGGGACCTGCAAGGGTTGCAACAGAAAGAATTTGAGTTTGACCTCTGGTAAACACAGCTGAACCATGCGCACGAGGAATAACTCCGACTTCACACCAGATTGGACGTACTTCGTTTGGTTTTCTGCCATCTGCACGAACACCTTCATCTAAAATCATTGCACGCATAATTTTCTTTTCTGCGGCTTTGAATTCTTCTGAGACAAAGTCAATTCCGGTTTCTTCAATAATCCGGTGAATATAATGATCTTCCGGCAAAGCTTCAACTCTTTCTTTAACAAGTTTTTTAGCTTCTTCAAGTTTGTTTTGTCTGTATTCTCTGTCAAAGTTATGATATGCATCAAAAATCATATCATGAGCAACTTCATCAATAATATTTTTTAGCTCTGTAGTATCGTAAGGGTTGACAAATTCTTCTTTTACGACACCGCATTGTTTTGCAAATTCAACCTGAGCCTCACACTGTTTTCTAATTTCAACTTGTGCAAATTCAACAGCTTCCATGATATCGTCTTCCGTAACAAATTTACATCCGGCTTCGACCATAATAACGCTGTCATGGGTTCCGGCTACAACAATATCAAGAGCTGATTTATCAGCTTGCTGGTGAGTAGGGTTTGCAATAAGCTGGCCATCCACTTTTGAAACTCTAACAGCCCCAATAGGACCTTCAAAAGGAGCACCGGAAAGCATCAATGCGCATGATGCGCCCAACATAGCTAACGTATCAGGTTGATTTTGCTGGTCATAACTGAATAGCTGAGCCACTATTTGGATATCATTTCTATAACCTTTAGGAAATAAAGGTCTGATAGGTCTGTCGATTAAACGAGAAACTAAAATAGCTTTATCACTGGCTTTTCCTTCTGTACGATTATAACCGCCCGGGATTCTGCCTATTGATGACATTCTTTCTTCATAGTCAATCAAAAGAGGGAAGAAATCTATCCCCACTCTCGGTTCTTTTGATACTACACAATGTACGAATAGCATAGTATCTCCGCATCTTACGGTAACACTGCCATTAGTTGACTGTGCATATTTACCTGTTTCTACAGTGACGGTCTTGCCGCCGATTTCGAGTTGAAAACTTTTTGTTTCAGGCACCATTTTTTCCTTCTTTCTCCGGCTGCTCGATAGCCGGACTCCTTTTAATAACTTCTGTAATAATTTCAAGACAAATTATAATATAAACAAAAAAAATACACAAAAAAGAGCTCTCCTTACAGAGAGCTCTTAAAATTATAATTACTTGTAAAGTACCTTCAAGTTATTTTCAAATATTGAACCCGTACAAGCCCTATAGTCTGTTGCTACTTTACCGTTTGGACACAATTCCTCGTATTTGCAGCCTGCATCAGAATCCATCCAGTTATGCCCGCCTGCGGGTCTTAAAGAGCCGTCATTCCAGAAAGAGAAAGCAAACACATCAGTACCG
Source organism: Candidatus Gastranaerophilales bacterium (assembly GCA_944323665.1). Lineage (GTDB taxonomy): Bacteria > Cyanobacteriota > Vampirovibrionia > Gastranaerophilales > Gastranaerophilaceae > CAG-196. The sequence goes on from CALUTN010000019.1 coordinate 15,485, forward strand.
TATTCATTAGGCTTGTTATCACCATTAATATCTATATAAACAGTTCCTATATGTTGTTTATGAGGAGCTGCGGCGGAATTTTCAGGCCCGGTATAAAACACAATATATACTGTACCATCATTTGCAAGCATAGGAGACCCATTATTAATATTATCCAACGTACATCCTGTAGCAGCTCCTCCTACCGCAGCAGCATCATAGTCATCATAAGCAGAGACTCTAAGATGATTGCCCAGAGCTAATATATAAGCAGAAGAACCATCTACAGGCACTTCTTCAGGCTCTCCTTCCGTTCCGGTAATCGTCGTTGTACCAGTTCCCAACAAACCGGAATCAGAAAGAATGTCTACAGAATATTCATTTAATAATGCAGTATTCGCCTGTTCAAACATTGAAACTGCTTTTGCCAGTTTCGGACCGATTTGCGCTGTTGCTGTATTACTTAACAAAGAAGGAAGCGTAATTGCTGCGATAACACCGATTATGGTAAGTGTAACCAGCACCTCCGCTAAAGTAAAACCTCTTTTTAACATATAAAACCCTCTCTTATAAACTTTGTACACATGAAATACTAGCATAAAAAGAGGTTTATGTAAACAATTTTAAGCGGTTTCGTTTAACGGCTGTATATCCATATTAGAAATATTCTTCGCAGCTTTTGAAAACTTCATCATACCCGGAGGACTCGTCATTTTCAGGGAAATCCCAAAACCCGCGGCAAGACCCGCAACTAAGCCTCCGGCAGCTGCAAGAACCTGTTTAATAGTAGATGATTTTCTGGTCATATAAATGGGAACTCCTGCTCCTATAACAGCACCTCCAGCCATAATTATACGGGACAAGTTTTTTCTTCTTTTAACATCTTTTTCCGAAGAATGTTCCAGTGCATATTTTTGAATCTTTGGCGCTGTTTCTATAATATCCTTGTAAGATTTTTCAAAAGTATCAGCATCTTGCACAGGCACAGTCATTTTCCCTGCTTCATTACCGCTATAATCAGTAATCTCATAGATAACTCTGCCGTTCTGAGTCATCCCTACCCTGTTGATACCGCCGAATGCAGAATTTTGATTAGCAATACTTTGGACCATAGAATACACCTTCACACTTGTACTTATTATATTTATAAACGTTTTTCACTGCAATAATTTGCTATTTTGTAAACATTTGTAAATAAGTATTTAAATAAAACCGCCGCCTAAAAGATGTTTATCTTTCTTATCATAAATCACACACACTTGCCCTTTTGTTACAGCAGAAACCGGAGTTTTAAACCTTATAACCGCCCCTTCCTTTTCCCTACAAACAACCGCTTCGACTTCTGCCATATTGTAACGAATCTTAACAAAGGCATCGAAAATATTTGCTTTCTGGGGATAAGTCCAATTTATTTTTTCCAACATAATGCTGTCTGAAAATAATTCATCCCTGTAGCCTACATAAACAATA
>CALUTN010000020.1 GCA_944323665.1 Candidatus Gastranaerophilales bacterium
TGCCTGATGCATACTGTAAAATTATCAGAAATATTGTAGATAATACATTTTACTTAAAACCGGAACTAATCTTAGCCCCTATAGGTAAAGATAACTGTGACAGCGGATGGTTTGCATCAAAAGCTTTCATGGATTTGGGTTTTAATGTGATTCAATCTATTTATGAGGATTTAACACCTAAAAGAGAGATTGTAATTTGTGAAAGCAATATGCCTTTGTATGATAAGGTGCAGACAATAACAGCAGGTATTGCGGATAGTTCAATATGGGAAAATGCTGTACAAAAAATAAAGTCAGGAGTTTATAACAGAACAAACTCTATGTTATCATTTACTCCCGGGTTTTGGGGGGTACCTCCTAATGATTTGGAGATACTAAAACTTTTCCCTGATAATACAAAAGTTTACGGTTGGACGAGGTGCGTGGAAGCCGGTACCCCTGCAGATTTGGATTTGGAAATGTATGTGGATGAGAATGTCCCTACCGTATTTTATTCACAAGCATTCTGCTCAAAAGCCCAGCTTGCCAAATACCTTGCTGATAAATACAACGGGCTTTATATAGACATAGACGATTATGCCTCAAATTCAATTAAGGCAAAGATTGAAGCATTTTTGAGATTAAGATAATTTATTTACGGCAGCTTCAATTAAACCTTTAAACAATGGATGCGGTCTTTCCGGTCTGGATTTGAATTCCGGATGGAACTGGCATGCGACAAACCAGTCGTTTTGCGGAAGCTCGACTATTTCTGAGAGCATTCCGTCCGGTGACATTCCGGAGAAAACCAGCCCTGCCTTTTTTAGCTGGTCAATATAATCAGTGTTAACTTCATATCTGTGTCTGTGGCGTTCGGAAATTTTTGAAGCACCGTAAGCATCATGGGCTTTTGTTCCTTTCTTGAGGTGGCAGTCATAAGCTCCGAGCCTCATTGAGCCGCCGTAACCTTTAATGTTTTTCTGCTCTGCCATTAAATCAATTACAGGATATGTGCAGTTTTCATCAAACTCGGTTGAGTTTGCACCTTTTAAGCCTGCCATGTGCCTTGCGTATTCTATAACAGCACATTGCATGCCAAGACAAATTCCTAAAAACGGAACATTGTGTTCTCTTACGTATTTAATAACATTAAGTTTTCCTTCAATTCCTCTGACTCCGAAACCTCCCGGGACAACAACCCCCTGAACATCTTTAAGCAGTTCGGCGCATTGTTTTTCATCAGTACATTCTTCCGAATTTATCCATTTTATTTCGGTTTTAACATCGTGTGCATATCCTGCGTGTTTGATGGATTCTACAACGGAAATATAAGCGTCGGAAAGTTTTGTATACTTTCCTGCTATCGCAATTTTTATAGTTCTTTTCGGATGATTAATCTTATCTACCAAATTTCTCCAAGCATCCAGATTTGCCGGTCTTTCTTCACTCTGGAGAAGTTTTAATACGACATTAGCGAATTTTTGTTCTTCCAGTGCAAGCGGAACTTCGTAAATACTTTTCATATCACGGCATTCAATAACCGCATCTTTAGATACTGAACAGAATAAGGCAAGTTTATCCTTTTCTGTTTTCGGAATCGGTTTTGAAGTCCTGCAAACGAGGATTTCAGGCTGGAGTCCGTAACTTCTCAGAACATGGACACTGTGCTGGGAAGGCTTTGTTTTTAGTTCTCCTGATGTTGGAAGATAAGGTAAAAGCGTACAGTGGATATTGATTGCATTACCTATTCCGATTTCGGTTTTAAACTGTCTTATAGATTCAATAAACGGCAAGCTCTCAATATCACCTATTGTCCCTCCGATTTCTATAATCTGAAAATCCGGTTTGAAATGTTTTTGAGCTTTTATAATTCTTGATTTAATTTCGTTTGTAATATGCGGGATTACCTGAACGGTTGCGCCTAAATAGTCCCCTTTTCTTTCTTTTTGGATAACAGTTTGATAGACACTTCCTGATGTTACATTACTTATTTGAGAAAAATTGGTATCAATAAATCTTTCGTAGTGCCCGAGATCTAAGTCTGTTTCAGCACCGTCATCGGTTACAAAAACTTCTCCGTGCTGGAAAGGACTCATAGTTCCCGGGTCAACATTTATATACGGGTCGAATTTCTGGATAGCAACGGAATACCCTCTTGCTCTTAAGAGTTTTCCTAAAGAGGCTCCTATAATTCCTTTACCTAAGGAACTAACAACACCGCCTGTTATAAATATATACTTTGTCATTTTTTTCATCCTATGGTCGGAGTACATCCCATACAACTCCCGATTTAAACTATCTTTTCCGGGTACTCCTCCGGAACAGGTTCCTTGCCGGGTTTCACTAGTTGAATTGATATTAAAAGAGGGCAGTTAGCCCTCTTTTCGTTAATTGATTTTTGGAACCCTGAAAAATCCGTTCTCTTCAAACGGCGCGTTTTTCATAAGCTCTTCTTTTGTTTGTTCATAGAAGACTTTATCTTCTCTCATAACATTAACAAAATCTATTGCGTGAGCCATAGGTTCAACATTTGATGTATCAACTTCGTTCATTGCATCAACATGCTTAAGAACATCACCAAGTTGTTTTGTGAACTTTTCTTTTTCTTCTTCCGTTAACTCCAAACGAGCCAATTTTGCAACATGCTCAACGTCTTTTACTGTAATCATAATTTTTTACTCCAATATGGATAAATATTATCATGAAAAATTTTTATTTACAACGGAACTCCTAAAAACCGTTCTCCTTCAATTTTATCCAGCTTAACTTTTTTAAGAGTATTAAATTCTCCTTTATCCATAACAACTGTTAAGTAATTTCTTGTCAAACCTTTGTATTTTCCGTCTTTGCTGAGCCTTTTTTCAATTAAGACTTCTTCTTCTCTTCCCAGATTTGATAGTAGAAAATCTTCATACTTTTGAGCAGAAATTTGTTTAATGATTGAAGCCCGCTCTTCTTTTACTTCATCAGGAAGATGTCCTTCCATTTTTTCGGCAATAGTTCCTTTTCTTATAGAATACGGGAATGTATGAATCTGGCTTAATTTTGATTTCTTTAAGTTTTCAACCGTAGTTAGAAAGTCCTCTTCAGTTTCTCCGGCAAATCCTGCTATAATATCACTTCCCAGGAACGGTTTTTCAAAACGGCTTACGATATCTTCAATCTGGTCTAAATAATATTCGACAGTGTAGCGCCTGTTCATATTCTTAAGTGTTTTATTGCAGGCAGACTGGAGCGAAAGATGAAAATGCGGACAGAATTTTTCACTTGATTGAAGAAAATCTAATAATTCCGGCGTGATTTCGTGCGGGTTAAGCGACCCCAGTCTGTAGCGGGGAATTTTTGTTTTTAATTCAATTTCTTTAAGCAAGTCAAGCAGGTTTTTGTGAAATTCTTTTCCCCATAGCCCTATATGGATTCCGGTTAAAACAACTTCTTTATACCCTAATGTTACGTATCTGTTAATTTCATTTATGATAAATTCAGCATCGGCGCTTCTTGATTTACCCCGTCCGTACGGAATTATGCAGTAAGAACATCTGTTATCGCAGCCATCTTGAATCTTAAGACTGATTCTGGTTTTTGTTGTGTCAACCAGTCTTACTTTATAAAATTCAGTTGCTTCCATAAGGTCTTTAACCGCATAGGTGTCTTGTTTTTCTAAATGTTCGGGAATTTCAAACTTGTCCTCGTTTCCGAAAACATAATCTATATAATTTTCATTAAGGAGTTTATCTTTCTCTATTTGGGCGATACATCCGGTTAGGATTGTTTTTAAGCCTAAAGAATGAGCGTGGCGCAGAAGATACATAGCCTCATTGTCGCTTTTGTGGGTTACAGAGCAGGAATTTAGAATATAAAAATCCGCATCTTCAAGCCTTTTAACTTCCTGATACCCTGTTTCTGTAAATTTTTGAGCGACAATTTGCCCTTCAAACTGGTTAGATTTGCAGCCCATTGATTTAAGATAAAACTTTTTCATAACAATATGATTTTAGCATGATATAATAGTTTTTAAAGTATGAAAGGGGTTTAATATGAAGAACTTTTTAAAACATTTCGACCGGAATGTTTATCCGGTCAGCTGGTTAGCTATTTTATGCGCAATAATGATTGTACCTTGCATAATGTTTTTACCTGCGCCTTGCGGTTATGAAAACGGACTTCTTGAAAATATTCAAATGGTTGTACTTCTTATAGGGTTTATTATGTGCTTTAGGGCAAAAGAAAATAAAAAGTTCTTTTATTTTGCAGCACTTGTAATCATTATAATTGCGCTAAGAGAAGTTAATTGCGGACGTACACTCTTTTTCCCTGTTCCCGGAGAAGTGAATGCCTTTTATAGCTGGAAGGATATTAAATATGGCTGGCTTGCACATCCTCTTTACGGACTTTATATGGCTTATGTTGCATTTTATTTCTTTAAAAATAAATGCTACCTGCCTCTTAAGCAATATCTTTTTGAAACAAAATTGCCTGTAATAAATATAATATTAATGCTCACAGGCATGGTTTTGGGAACTTATGCGGAAAAAGCATCTCATAATTTTGTATTTGAAGAGATATCAGAACTTTTATTCTACGTTTCTTTAGTCGGAATAATTTATCTTTATGCTTTTTTAAAAACAAAAAAAGTTTAGATTGAAATTAAATACCAGGTAACAAGGGTCAGGTAAACGGCTAATCCGACAACATCAATGGTTGTAGCAATTACCGGCCCTGATGCTACAGCCGGATCTATTTTCATTTTTTTAAGTATTAATGGTGTGCAGGAGCCAATAAGCGTTGCAATAGTCATATTAAGTGTCATTGCAAGTCCTACTATTACTCCAAGTTCAACACTGTGCTGCCATCCCCATGTAACAAGAGTAACAAGTACTCCGAAAATCAGCCCTATACAAATTCCGGTCATAGTTTCTCTAAGAATCTGATGCCAGCCTGAGCTTAGAGTAATTTGCCCTGTCGACATACCGCGAACCATGAGGGTGATACTCTGGGTGCCGATGTTTCCGCCTAAACCTGCAAGCAGCGGCATAAAGGCTGCAATAATCGGAAGAGCGGTAAACGTGTGGTCATATTTGTTAGTTATTGAGACGGCAATAAACTCTCCTATTAAGGTGATAAAAAGCCATGGAATACGAGCTTTTATGGAATGTGCCAGGCTTCCCGTTAAAATATCATCATCATCCGCAAAATCAGTTACGATACCAGAAGATGTATAGATTTCGTCTGTTGTTTCTTCTTCAACAATATCCTGAACATCATCCCAGGTAACAATCCCTTTTAAGTGATTATATAAGTCTACAACAGGAAGGGCGTTGAATTGATATTTCATAAAGATATCAGCGATATGCCCCTGATAATCATCAACATGAACTTTTACAACATCTCTGGACATGATATCCGAAATTGATAAATCGATAGGAGAAGTAAGCAGAGTCCTTAAAGAAACAACCCCTAAAAGATGATTATGCTTATCAACAACATAAACATAATAAAGCTCAAGGTTTTCTTTTTCAGCTTTAATCCTGATAGTATCAAGAGCATCTTTCACGGTCATGCTGAAGCCTACAGTAAGTACAAGCGGTGTCATAATACCGCCGGCGGTATCCTCGTTATAGGTTAAAAGTTCGCGAACTTCGGAGGAGAATTTTTGAGGAAGTTTGTCTAAATATGTCTGAGTTTCATCATCTTCCATATCCCCTAAAACGTCTGCGGCTTCATCGTGCGGAAGTTTTGAAATAAGTCTTGATGCCAGACCCTCATCAATATCTCCGAGAATTTCCACCTGTAGCTGAGGCGGCAGATACTCTATAACATCCGCGGCCTTTTCTTCTTCAACCAGAGTAATACATTTAAGCCTTTCTTCCGGTTTAAGCTGCTGGAAAATATCCGCCAAATCGGCAGAATGGTAGGTGTTTAGTTCATCAGAAAGCTGCTGATTAGCATCACACTCTATCAGTTCATGAATCCTATCAAGCGTATTTTCCATATTAGTCATTTTATTTGTGCCCTATTATCTGTAGTTTGTGAATTGTAAAGGATAATCATATTTATCTTCATTTGCACGAAGCATTTTTATTACTTCTTGCAGGTCATCCTTACTTTTACCTGAAACTCTTACTTGTTCGCCCTGAATTGAAGCTTGAACTTTGAGTTTAGAGTCTTTAATATCAGCCACAATTTTTTTAGCGAGTTCTTGAGTAAGTCCTTTTCTAAGATTAAAGATTTGTCTGACATTTCCGCCAAGAGCATTTTCAACAGCCTGCGGGTCAAGAATTTTTATACTCAAACCCCTTTTAACCAGCTTTGTTTGAAGTATATCGTAAATGTTTCTTAATTTCATCTCGTCGTTAGTGGTGATGGTAATAGTTTTATCAGCTTCCAAATCAATGGATGAGTTTGAATTTTTTAAATCAAAACGTGATGTTAAATCTCTTTTAACCTGATCAACCGCGTTTACGAGTTCTTGTTTGTCAAACTCTGAAACAACATCAAAACTGCAATCTTTTGCCATATCAAAAACTCCTATTTTAACTTACCTACCCATAATAACATGAATAAGTAAAATAGGAGCTATGCAAAAATATCAATCATTAATTTTTTAAATGCTTCTTTATTTCCGGTAATCTCCGGGCTTCTCGGCGTATAAGCAATCGGAAGCTCTCTGGGATAAGCATCTTTTCTGAAACAATCTTCGCAGCCGTATTTTGATTTAAAATACATAGGCGCATTTGCACTAAACATGCTGCCCATCATTGTCGGAGCCATCATTCCCATCATTGCATAAGGATAACAGTAGCCAAACATATTTACACACCTTTTGTTAATACTTCACATCTATATAAAGTATATTTTCTTACAAAAATTGCGTCCTATGTAAATAAATGTAAAGAAATCAAAATCCGCTAATCAGGTAAGCGGTAAAAAAAAAGAAAAACTTAATATACCTGTTTTGGGGTATTAAAATTTGCTCACAAAAACGAGCCTGCCTCTATATACCCCCATACTCTCTTCTACAACACAATTATTAAATAATTCTTAAGAGTTTGAGAAATTCTTTTAATTATGATATATTATAATTATAAGGAGAGTTTATTCCCAAAATCTTAAATCTAACTTGTTTGACTTTATTAAAATCAGAACTAATAATATATACACAGGCGAAGGTAGTATCTAAATGAGATTAATCAACAGACTAAAAATCTTTGAACAGAAGTACGTGTTTTTAAGGTGGGCAACCGGTGCAGAATACGGCAAAATTACTTATGTCGGAGATGATTACGTCGAATTTAACATTATTGATATAGATACAATGGAATACAGAGAAACAACCATTATTAATTCGGGGCTGATTCTTGAAGTAATCTTCGGCGGTCCGGATATCTCAAGAATTGTTGCCGAAATTTCTTCTATGCTTCCTGATTCATAATTTTGTACTATAATAAACTTATGGTTACAAAGGCAATTACCGCAACCGCAATAGGAATTAATGCTTTTAAAATAGAAGCGGAAGTTGATGTTATAAATTCTCTTCCGAACATGAGTATTGTAGGATTGCCTGATAATGCTGTTTCAGAAGCAAAAGAAAGAGTTCGCTCGGCAATAAAAAATTCAGGTTTTACATTCCCGACCGGCAGAGTTGTCGTTAATCTGGCACCGGCAGATATCCGAAAGGAAGGAACAAATTTTGACCTTCCCATTGCAATAGGAATACTCAAAGAAGAAGGTATTGAAATTCCTGATGATGATAAAACCGCTTTTTTAGGAGAGCTCTCGCTTAACGGTTCTCTCAGAAAAATTAACGGAATTCTTCCGCTTGTTACAGGTCTAAAAAAGTATGGAATCACTACGGTGTTCGTACCTTATTAAAACGCAAAAGAAGCCGCTCTCACGAAAGGGGTTCATGTATTCGGGGCAAAAGATTTGAGAGAAATTGCAGCCCATTTTTCAGGAACCCCGATAAAAGAAACCGTTGTCGATATCAGCCGTTATCTTGAAGAAAATGCCTTTATTGATTATACAAATGACTTTAAAGAAGTTAAAGGTCAGCAAAAAGCAAAAAAAGCCCTGGAAATAGCAGCTGCAGGCGGACATAATGTTCTTATGACGGGTTCTCCCGGCTCCGGGAAAACAATGATGGCAAAATGTATGGCATCAATATTACCTCCGCTTGAACTCAAAGAAGCTCTTGAACTTACCAAAATATACAGTATAAGCGGATTACTATCTGCTGATGAGCCGTTAATGACGAAAAGACCCTATCGCTCAGTCCATCATACAGCCTCGCCAAATGGGATTATCGGCGGAGGCACAAGCCCTAAACCGGGAGAAATTACTCTCGCACACAGAGGAGTTTTGTTCTTAGATGAAATAGTCGAGTTTCCGCGATCCGTTCTTGAAGTTTTAAGACAGCCGCTTGAGGATGGAGAAGTTACTATATCAAGAGCAAAAACAACCATAAAATATCCCAGCAGATTTATCCTGGTCGGAGCAATGAATCCCTGCCCATGCGGGTATTTGGGAGATAAGGAAAAACAATGCACCTGTTCCGATATCCAAATAAAAAGATACCAGGCAAGATTATCAGGACCTATGCTCGACAGAATCGACTTAATAATAAATGTTCCGCGGCTTACTACTGAAGAATTAATCAATATAAAAACGGAATCTGAACCTTCGTCAAAAATAAGAGAAAGGGTCATCAGAGCACGCAAAATCCAAGCTGATAGATATAAAGATGAGGAAATTTTTACAAACTCGGAATTGACAGCTCCGATGATAAAAAGATACTGCCGGCTGGATGACGAATCCAGGGAAATTTTGAAACAAGCTGCGCAGATTTACCAACTTTCCGGACGAAAGTTCAACAGAATCCTAAAAATTGCCCGTACAATTGCGGATTTGGCGGGGGAAAAGAACATAAAAAAAGAACACCTTACCCAGGCTTTGCAATACAGGGGATAACTGTAAAACTTGATTTAATATTCACATTGTCTTTGCAATCATTAAATCTTTTTATTTTTACGTGAAATTTTTTGAAATATTTCATCAAAACTTATTATAGGCTCTAAACGATACCCGCAATGCTCCGCAAGAGTTCCGCCCATCATAAACAACTCTTCTTGCGGATACCTTCTGCATATTCCTGGACGGTGTTTGTGTATCTTACATTTATTTGTTTCTTTATCCAAATTCATACACTCAAACACAAGACCTGTTTCATCTTTATCTATTACCCTCAAATAAGTGTAAAACGGGTGCAAAAGTTTTAACTTTTCAAATTCATCCTCCGACTGAATAACATTTTTGTGTTTAACATAAATTTTTTGGCAGCAACGACCGCAAGCATTACATTGACCAATTCTGTAATATTTACGTTTTAAAATATAAAGATAAAAAAATTTTCTAAGCTGTTTAAACATTAACCAACCGTGACCTTGCAAATTTATATTCCGCCGAGTCTTCATTTGATAATAACATTACTTTGGAAAAATATTTATTTGACAGTTTAAAATCTTTATTTAAATAATATCCGCCCCCTTTATCAAGACATATCTTTATTATTTTTTCTTCCGGATTAATAAAAGTTTTCAGAGTCTGAATTATACTTTCCAGTTCATCTGTCAACTCCGGATTTATTATCAGACAGTTCTCATATTCATAAAGGGCAAGATGGTAATTATTATCCGCATAATACTTTTCAGCCCAGTCTTTATGCCCCGCATAGCTGGCTTTATTAAAACTTTGCTCCAAATCATTAATCACTCTGACAATTTTCAGATATTCTTTCTGATTATTTAAAACCAAAGGTAAAAGTCGTTTAAAACAGCAGTACGCTCCGGTATAATCACCTAATTGCAGCATTACATAAGGTAATTTGTCAAGCACATCAAAAGATTTTGAATCCAAACAGTAAGCTTGTTTCAAATATACGAGAGCATGCATATAATCTCGCTCTTCATAATACAACCTGCCCAGTAAAAAATTAATATCAAAACTTGTCGGATAGCTTTTAGCCGCCAGAGCCAACCCCTGTATTGCAGTTGTATTATCATTTAACGAAACTGCACGCATAGCTTTTTTGTAGAACTCATCTCCCATTCTTGTAAATTCTTGGATGCCCTTTTGAATCTCTTTATAGCTTGTTGATTGTTTGTCCTTTGCATACTTAAGATATTTTTGATAATAAAACACTGATTGAAATCTCATATTTTTTGTAAAATATGAAGCTGCCAAATTCAAACACACAGACTCGTCATCCGGTTTTATTGAATAAGCTCTGACCCAGCATTCTATGGCACGTGATATATTCTTGTTTTTATAATAAATATTACCGAGATACAGATATGACGGATTTTTGTTTTCTTCAAGCTCCGTTGATCTTAGAAAATTAGACTCCGCATTAGATAAATCATTCATTTTGTAATAGCAGCGTCCGATTTCATAATACAGTTTATAAGAATAGCTGATATTTATCATATCTAAATACAAAGCAAGCGCATTTGAATATTTTCCATCCCTGTAAAGATTCATTGCCGCTTCAAGCTTTTTATCTTCTATATCAGAATTGTCTTCAATATAATAATCAGAGCCTGCCATAGCTGTATTCTAGCATATTTACAGTCCTAAATCATCACGCAGTTTAGAATTTGTTACAAGGCTTGACAAAACATCATCTTCAAATACATCTATAACCCCGTCAGCAAAAAGTTCCTGCATCCTCTGAAGATGAGACAAATCTTCCTCATCACTCATTGCTATTTTGTTAAATTTTTTAATCTCACAATCTTTTTGAAACAATTCTATAGCACTTGAGGAAATTTCAGTTCTGTCAACATAAGGATTGGCAGAAACTGCACTCCCGTATTTTTGTACATTCGCCCTCACAGATGCAAGATTAATTATATTATTCTCTCTTGCCAGCTGAGAATTATACAATATATCTTTACTGTTGTCATTGATGTTGTTGAACATGAGACCCTAATCCCCCAATATTATCCAGTACTATCATTATCGTATATTTCCCGCCTTTTGTTATCAACTGTTTGGATGAATTTAGTGAGCTTTCTTTTTAAAACGAACACCTTCAACTTCGTGAACATCTTCGGTTACAATAAAAGCTTTGGGGTCAATTGAATGAACAAGTTCTTTTAATTTTGGCATATCAAACTTATTAACAACACAATAGGTTAAGATTTTTTCCTGTCTTGAATATCCGCCCAGAGTTTTCATATATGTTACACTTATATCCAGCTCCTGAATAATTGAATCTCCAATTTCTCTGGATTTATCTGACACTATACGAACTGATTTAGCTTTATCAAGCCCTTCAAGCACAGTATCAATAACTTTAGATGCAACATAATAAGTTAAAACAGAGTACAAAGCTCTATCCCAGCCGAAAAGAAAACCGGCTCCCATATAGATAAAAAAGTTTATCCCCATTAATAGTTCGCCAACCGAAATTATTTTGAGCTTTTTAGATAAATCAATAGAAACCATCTCTGTTCCGTCAAGAGAAGCATTATTCCTGAGAATTAAACCAACTCCTAGGCCCAGAACTATTCCGCCGAACACCGTTGCCAGGAGCAAATCCTGAGTTATAATCTGCCAGTGAACTATATTAGTTGCAACTGCAAGCATTGATATTGCAAAAAAAGTCTGAAGAACAAATGTCTTACCCAGAGTTCTGAGCGCCATTACTATAAAAGGAAGATTGATTAACAAAATAAACAAACCCAAGTTACCGTTTGTTATATATGTCGCCATCATAGAAATCCCTATTACGCCGCCGTCAACAATTTTGTTCGGCAGCAGAAACATTTCAAGAGCAACTGCTACAATAAAAGCCCCTATTGTAAGGAATATTCCCTTTTTAATATAGTGTTTAATAAGCTGTCCTTTTGTTTTAACGACTTTTGTAGGTTTTTTTTTATGAGTAAACAAGATTTACCTCTCAAAATTAATCTTTTTTTCTAAGCATTTCAAAAATATTCTTATGTTTTGAATCCGTTTTATCTGCCGGCTTTATCCCCAAAATAGATTCTAAATCAGCTTTTAGGGTAGTCAAATCATCATATTTCTTTAGTAATCCATCCATACAAACAGAAACATCACCCGTCTCTTCCGAAACAACAAGACAAGCTGCATCAGAGACTTCAGACATGCCGATTGCGGCTCTATGACGGGTTCCGTACTTCCAGCTTAATTTTGGATCTTCTGTAAGCGGTAAAAGTACTCCTGCCGAATGAATTCGATTTTTATCAATGATCATAGCTCCGTCATGAAGCGGTGTATTCGGATGAAATACTGTTAAAATAAGTTCAGTTGAAATTCTTGCGTCAAGTACAGTTCCTACTTCTGAATATACGATTGCACTCAGAGACTTTTTGAACACAATTAAAGCTCCGGTTTTAGTTTTTGTAAGATACTTAACCGCTTCTATAATTTCCTTTATAACGTCAACTTCATTTTCCGATGCTTCTCTATATGTCCCTGAAGAAAAAAAAGTTCTTTTTATAAAACCGGGTTCGCCCAAATAACCCAAAAACCTCCTTAATTCCGGCTGAAATATAACAATCAAGCTCAGGGCTATTAACGTTACCAGAGATTTTAAGAAAACACCTACAATTTTCAGGTCAATTAATATTAAAATCTCACTCAAAATCCAAGCAAATACAAGAATGAATAATCCCTTAACAAGAGTTTCCGACTGGGTATTTTTAATAAATTTGCGATAGAAAACAAATAAAACAACCGCAATAAAAACGATTTCAAGAATGTTAATCCAGTTTAAAGACCACTGCAGCGGGCTAAAAAAGCTATGAATTAATGAAATCAGTTCATCTAACATTATCATCTCAACCTATCAGGAATATTTTCTCTCGCTATCAAATCCTCTAAAGATTCTCTATTTACTATCATATCAGATTGTGAATTATTTACAAGTACCATAGCAGGTTTTTCAACCCTGTTATAATTAGACGCCATAGAGTAGTTGTAAGCTCCGGTATTATATACACAGACAATATCTCCGGCCTCAAGGCGCGGAAGCTCTGTTTTTTCGATTAAAATATCTCCGCTTTCACAATACCTTCCTGCTAAAGTAACGAGTTCTGTTTCAGAATTGTTCATTTTATTTGCAGCCTCTGCTGTATATTTTGCCTGATACATTGCCGGCCGCGGATTATCAGCCATACCTCCGTCAAGTGCAACATATTTTCTGACTCCCGGAATCTTTTTAAATGAACCAACTTTATATAGGGTTACCCCGGCTGTTGAAATAATACTTCTGCCCGGCTCAATATAAATAACAGGCTCTTCTATAGAATATTTATCAAGCGCTTTTTTCATAGCTTTCGTAACTGCAGATGCAAGCTCCTCAACTGAAGGCGGACAATCTTCGAGCGTGTATTTTACACCTAACCCCCCGCCAATATTTATTTCATTAAGAGAAAGATTGTGCTTTTCTTTTATTCTGGCTAACTCTCTTATAAGAATTTCTACTTCATCATAATAACTTCTTGTTTCAAATATCTGAGACCCTATATGAGCGTGCAGACCTTTCAAATTAAGATTTTTATATTTAACCTTTATTAAATTTATTATCTCATCCGTTCTTGACAAGTCGAACCCGAACTTTGAATCAATTTGCCCTGTTTGAATATAATCATGAGTATGACATTCAATCCCGGGGGTGATTCTCAAAAGAATATCAGCAATAGTATTTTTTGATAGAGCAATAGAGTTAAGAAGTTCTGCTTCATAAAAATTGTCTACTGAAAATCTTCCAATGCCATATTCAAGAGCCCGTTCAATTTCTTTAGCAGACTTATTATTTCCGTTAAATAAAACTCTTTTCATATCAACACCGGCTTTATAGGCTGTATAAATTTCTCCGGCGGATACTGTATCAAACCCGAAACCTTCCTGCGAAAGAATCTTTAGAACGGCAAGATTACACATTGCCTTGCAGGCATATATCATATGAATATTATTATAATTCCTGAATGCAGACTTATACTCCCGACACATGCTTCGTATAGTTTCTTCATCTAAAACATAAAGAGGGGTGCCGTATTTGTCGGCAAGTTCCACCATATCACACCCGCCAATATAAAGATGCTCCTCTTTAATCTCTGTTGTTATCGGTCTAAGTCTTTGATTCGTACTCATAAACCTCTCCCCAAATGTATTTTAACAAAATAAAACCCGCTATGCAAGGGATGCCAAGACAGTTTTATATTTTATTTCTATCTTTATTTAAACCTGAATTTGTTGTATAATGCGCTTAATATGAAAGAAAAAGAGAAAGAAAGCAGAGTTTTATATATAACTCACAGTGCAGAACTGCTAATTTGGCTTATTATTCTGCTTATCATCATATCTCTGGCTACTTTCGGGATATTTGTTAAGGAAAAAAATAATAAAAATGATTATCAAATATTCCTTGATGATGTAGACGGCTTAATCATCGGTTCTCCTGTAAGAATGATGGGGATTGAGATTGGACATATTACTAAAATTAAGCCTACTAATGGAGAGGTATATGTAAAATTCGTAATAACTAATCCGGAAGTTTATATCCCTCAAGGAACAATTGCTACAGTTGAATTCAGCGGAATGGCGGGTTCAAAATCATTAGAATTATACCTTCCCGAAGAGAACTTTTCCGGAGAAGATGTACCAATGCTTATCGTAATGCCGCCCAAAAGACTTCATGATGCAGTGGGTCTCCTAAATGAGATGTACAATAAAATTATGACCATTATTTATTCTACATCTTCTTTCAGTAATAAAATAAAATACCTTAATCTTGATTTTGGCGGCGATACTGACATGGAAAAATTCTTAAAATATACAAACTCTGTTATTGATGAATCTAATAAACGTGTAACTGATTTAGAAAATAAATTAGAAAGCAGGCAACAAAATGACAAATAAAGAGCAAGAATATAAAAATTTAAAAATAATCTCAAACCCGATTGTCAACCAGAGTCTTTGTATAATGAGAAATAAGGAAACCGACACGCAAGGTGTTCGTCTTGCAGCAAGGAAGTTAACAAGAATACTTCTTTATGAAGCAACAAAAAATCTTCCCCAAAGAAATATTGAAATTGAAACTCCTTTAACTAAATGTACTGCTCAAACAATAAATTCAGATATTACAATTATTATATCACCTATACTTAGGGCCGGATTAATATTCACAGATGAAGCCGTTGATATTCTCCCTCAGGCTACAATCCGCCACATAGGAATGTACCGGGATGAAAAAACGCTTAAGCCGGTTTGGTATTACAATAAAGTGCCAATGCCGGTAGAAGATCCTTCCAAATACTATGTATTTATAACAGATCCAATGCTCGCAACCGGAAATTCTTTAGTCGAAGCAATTAAATTGTATACATCAAAAGGTATTCCGCAAAAAAATATCTGCTGTGTGTGTATGATATCTGCCCCTCAAGGTATAAAAACAGTATTTGAAGAATTTCCAAATATAAAATTAATTGTTGCAGCAGTTGATTCACATCTCAACGAAAGAGGCTATATTGTGCCGGGAATGGGAGATGCAGGAGACAGAATCTTTAATACATAAAAATAAGGCATGCTTATTTTATTGTAAATTTTTGTAAAGTGCTTATTTTGGAAAATATATGGAAGCATTTTATATCGTTAGTAGTATGATAATTATATGAACATACTATTAAACAATAATACATTGACTGAAAGAGAATTGGAAGTACTGAATTTGCTAATTGAAGGTTACGACAATGATGCAATTGCAAAGATGTTATGTATAACTGTTTATACCGTAAAGTACCACATTTCAAACATTTATACAAAATTATCCGTACGCAACAAAGTTCAGGCAGCAGTTTATGCGGTAACACATAATCTAATAGATATAAGCAGATAATGCCGGAATCTATCTGATTGCAAATTTGGAACCAATTTCTTCGGGAACATAATTCAAAATATACGATATTGCATCTTGAGGATTTTGAGCAATATAGTAGAGTTTTTTTGCACTGTCATTGGCAAAATTTCTCTTTATTGTATTGTCAAAAAATTCTATCAGGCTGTTATAAAAATTATCTGTATTCAGAATTACTATGGGTTTGTTATTATACCCGAGCTGCTTTTGAACTATCATCTCGGAAATCTCTTCTAAGGTGCCGTAACCTCCTGCAATAGCTATTACAGCATCAGAAAGTTCATCCATTTTAGCTTTTCTCTCACGCATACCTGTTGTTACATAAAATTCTTTGCAATCCTTCGGATTTGCAAACCCCATATCCGCAAGTTTTTCGGGCATAACACCAATGAGAGCCCCGCCGTTTTCCGCTGCAGCACCTGCACAAGCATACATTAACCCTCTGCGGCTGCCGCCATATACTACATTCATTCCCGCTGCGCCTATCAAAAGCCCCAACTCCCGAGCCTCATTATAAAATATTTCTTGCACGGAATTTGAAGAGGAAGCAAATACACAAATATTCTTAATACTGCTAGTCAAAGTTTCCTCCCATCAGATAATAGTTTGAGCAGCTCAACCCGGTACCATTCTTAGAACAATCAGCCCTTTGTTCTGAAAAAGCTTTATCTTGTCCAAATGGTTCCAGCTTATCAGGATAAATGCTAAATCCAAAGACATCTTTTCCCCAAACATTCGGTCTAGAAGCGCCGTTTACATCATACATCAGGTATCCTTGCAAATTGTTTTCACCCGACTCGTCGAACATCTTTACAGAAAATACCGACT
>CALUTN010000021.1 GCA_944323665.1 Candidatus Gastranaerophilales bacterium
ATGTCGGGCGTTTCAATGATTCAAAAGCCATAACCGCCTGATCATAATTGCCTTTGGCATTTTCTTCAGCTTCCCTGAGAGCATCTATTTGATCATCATAGTCATTAGCGATATTACCTACGGAATTTTGTCCGGTTAAATGAAGTACCGGCAGGATTGTAGCTGTTCCGCTGGCGGAACCGCCAAATAGGGAGCTTAAATCAGAACGAAAAGCTATATCTCCGGTTTCTGCATTGTAATATATGTCGCTCATGTCCGGATTATCTGGATTTAATTCCAAAGCGCCTTCTTCAATAAGTCTTTGAATCCCGGCTAATACCAGGGCCTGATCATCCGGGTCAAGGGAGTCATAGCCTGTAAAATTATTATAATCGCCGGCTGTCATATCACGGGTTCGGAATGAATATGTGTCGGTATCTGCATTATAAAAACTTTCATTGATACCGGTATAAGATGTTTTATCAGTATAATTTGAAAGCAGTGCAGCTTGGGCTTCCATTTCTTGCCTTGCGGCAAGGGCTTCATCATAAGCTTGCTTAGTCTGGGTAACAAGATTTTGTGCTGCTGTAATTTCGGCTATCGTAGCTTCTTGTCCTGTAGCGAACTGAACCTGCGGATCTGTTAACCGCTTCATGGAGCCGGTATAGCGATCTGTATAATAATAATGGGTAACAACATAGTTGTAGTCCGGATCTGCACTCGAGAGCTGCTGCCAGCTGTCAATTATAGAATCATTTGACCCGTCCGAGTATGTATATTCAACTTTTGTAAAATCCTGTGTGCTTGGCGGAACCGGAACTGTCAATCCAAGCATTTGATTAAACAGGTTTGCACTTTGATTTGACAGTACTGTGCGTGCCTGATTAATCTGCTGCCCTTCATATTCACAATTGGATTTTCTTGCAACCAGAGCTAAGTATCTGGCTTGTGATGCCGCCATTCCCATGGAAAATTCTCCTATTATGTTGTTAATTTGGTTTTAATGAGCCTTTCTGAAAAGTCAATATACCTATTAGTATTATATAGTAGAACGGACTAATTTTATTATATATTTTTTTAAAAATCATACAGATGAACCAGAAGAATTTAAAAAATCATCTGTTTAATACAGAGTTTGTATGTTATAATTTTTTTTTATGAAGCTTTATAAAATTCCGACTATTGCGGTATTATGTATTTTATTTTTTATTCTCAAAGCCTATGCAATTGAAGAGGTTATACTAAACACTGATGACGAAATTCTCGGGAAGAAAACGACGCAAAAAACGGAGTATCTTTTAGAAGAAATTCTCACAAAAAAATTTATAAATTCTCCCGTAGAAACTATCCATTTTTTTGGATTTTACAGAGGCGAGGTTAATTTCAATCCGGCGGAAGGCGGGGACGATTACAATTTTAGTGAAATAAGCGCCGGTATAAACGGCAGGTTTAAAGATGGAAAAACTTATTATGAAGCTCGCTTCCGGTTTGATCCGCAGGATGAGTATGGATTTTTCCAATATCTTCCCAGTAATCTATATATCGCGAATACGTCTATCCCGCATCACACAATTATTCTCGGAAATACAAGAACTCCAACCGGCTATGAAGGAGCTCTGTCTTCCGGAATAATACCTTTTGCAGCCCGTTCGCAGATAGGCAGAACATTCGGCAATATAAGAAAGACAGGGCTTCGGATAAAAGGCAGTTATGATTTTATAGATTATGATTTTGGCGGCTATAGTTCTGATACATATTTCAGAAAATTTTTTCCCGGGGCGGAGTTTGCAGGATGGGTTAATTTGAAACCCCTGGCATTTACTGATGGTAAGTGGGGCCGTCTTAAAATCGGAGGCGGTATAACTGCCGGGCAAAATGAAATAGATTATTTCGTCTCGGGAGCATATCTCGGATACGAATACAAAAAGTTTTTTGCTGATTTTGAATATGCGCATGCCAATGGCTATAATGGAGCTTTATCAATATCTTCCGAGAATGCTGAAGGGTTTTACACAACCGCAGGGTATAAAATAACTCCGAAACTTCATATTTTAGCCCGTTATGATCAATTTACCCCGAATCTTAACTACTCAGACGATATAAGGCGTGAATATTCCTGCGGGTTTAACTATTTTATCAAGGGGCAGGCTTTGAAACTTATATTAAACTATGTATATTGTCAAAATGACCTGTTTGACGATTCACATAGAATTATCCTCGGTACTCAGGTTTTGCTTTAGGCAAAAGTATCTAAATTTCGAAAAGAGTTTTCAGCTATTTGCACATCTAAGTGATAGTTGCCGCTGATGTCGTGTTCAACTTCAACCCTTGAAAACAAACCGGTGCCCTTGAGCTTGTACTGCAAACTGTACGCTTGTGTACGGTTTAAGCCACCGCCTAAATCAAGTTTCGGATTTGTACTGTTATAATGGCTGGAATTACTTACGCTTTTTATATGCGGTGAGGTCTTTGTTCCGAGTGCGGATGTTACAACCAGATTTTCCCCGGTCATCAAAGCTGCCTTTGCAAGAATTGCACTCGTACCTTTTCGTGCATAAGGTATGTCATTTATAAATGATGCAGTGCTTACGGTCCAATTATTACCGCCAATAAGTTTTTCCAGTGCCTTATTTTTAGCTGCTGCTTGTAAGGCTTCGCTTCTGCTCATCTCAGAATAAGATTGACTTCCGGCGACTGTTTTATCAGGGACAGATTTCAATATCCGATTATTTGATTTTTTAAAAGTTGTTTCCCAAAATTTTGTAAAATCAAAAGTTTCTGTAAAACCTTTAACTGAACTGTAATCCGTCAAAGCCCAAAGATTAGAATTATTATACCCGTGCAAAAAGTTTAGATTTCCGTAAAATGAAAAAACTGTGGTATTTGGCACTTGCAACAGTGCAGGACTCTGCATTGTTGAATAAATTTGCATATTGTTAAAACGGATTGTATCAATACTCATAAGTTCTCCTCTGAGTATATAAAGTATATAAATTTTAAATATTTGCCTCTTTGTTACAAAGTCTTTACATTTAAAACTCTACATTTAATAAAGGATTTCAAAATAAAAATAATGTTATAATATGTTAATTAGCGAATTGGAATATAAGGAGAGTATTGATGAAAAAAATAATTTTTGCTTTGGGTCTGGTGCTAGTGGTAAGCAGCGCAGCTTATGCTGACGGAAATGCGTTTACACCGCTTAATTTTAATGATACCGGCTATGGAAAAGCTACTGCAAGCGGAAGTGCTGTTTACAATAAAGCATCTGATCCCGTATTAAGTGAAGCAGTGGGAAACGGAAATATTCAAAACGCTCTTACTCAGCTTGAAAATGCACAAGTTGACATTCGTAATGATTTATTGAACTGTAAAACGAAGTATCCAGATGTAGATGCGCAATATAAATTAATTAAGAATGAAAGAAATGCTCTTAAAAAACAGGTGAAAGCGGTTGAAAAAAGGATTAAAGAGATAGACAAAGCAAAAGAAAAAATCAGAAAAAATATGCTTTAGTATTAAAATTTAAAGAAGAGAGCGGCGAACCGGATAATTACATCCGGTTCGCCGTGTTTTGCCGTTATCTTTTTTGAAAAAGGGTGTCTGTTCCGTCCTGGAGACACATTCCGAACTGGCAACTTGAATTGTAACTGTAATCACTATGTTGAGTTCTGAAATTGCGCAGTTGATCGTCCGGAGCGGTGTTATGCGACGGAGTTAATCGTGATTCCGGGGATTCAGAATACTCTTTAATCATTGGATTCGTATTATAAGTGGAGTTCATAGGCTCCCTTATTTGAGCAATTGAACAGGTATTCGCTGTTCCGTCAACCGGACAGGCCGCAATAACTGGTGATGAGATTAAAATAACGAATAATATTAAAAACTTTTTCATAATAAACTCCTTACCTACTCTTATATTGTAAAGCTTTTGTTGTTTTTAACATTAGCCGTTTGTACTACTCTAAAATATTGTTTTATCTGTGCTCTATTTTGAAACTTTCAACTATTTGAAGGATTTTACAAATCTTAATATAATGTTAGCATACTAATAGAAGGGGAGCGGAGGGCTGTTTTTTGTACGCATATAATCAACAACAAGAAGTCCGACCCTTACATGTGGTTCCGCAGCGACAGGGTGTAAGGAAAAGGATTCAGCCTAAAAAGATAAGGGTTAAGAAAGTTAATCCTCTAGTTGCTCTGTTCAGATTTGCAGTTGTGGCGGCTTTTCTTGCAGCTTTTGCAGTAATTGTTTTTCCGATAAGTTTTCATAGACTTATAAAACAGGTATTTTTTTATTCAGATGTTCCTCTCAAGGTTTCTTATGAAAATACTATGAAGTATCAGAATCCTGTTTATGATACGGGAGTAAATTTATATACATTAGCAAATCCGATTACAAATTATCTTAATAATGATTTATATGGTAATTATCTTCTTTTGACACCTACAATTCAGAAAACGCACAGTGAAGTTACAACAATGTATCATACATCTGAAATGTCCGATTTAAAAAAACAGCTTATTAATCTAATGTCACAATACCCTTCCATTAAACCGGCTATCTATGTTTGGGAATATGACAAAGGTCAATATGTTGACATAAATGCAGATAAAATTTATTCTGCGGCAAGTATAATTAAGCTTCCGGTTCTTGTAAGGATGTTTAAATCAATAGAAGAAAATCAATTTTCAATATATGATGAAATGAAAATGCTTGAGCAATATCGTTCTTCCGGCTCTGGAGATTTGCAGTTCAGGCAGGCGGGAAGATCTTATACAATGGATTACCTTGCAAAAATTATGATACAGGATTCTGATAATACATCAACAAATATGATTATGGCGAAACTGGGCGGAATGGAAGATATAAATATCGGACTCAGGGATTGGGGAATTTCAACGACTTATGTCAGAACCTGGCTTCCGGATTTAGGCGGTACTAATAAAACAACTGCCGCTGATATTGCAAAGATTCTCTACAACCTTGACAATCCCGGATTTTTAAATATAAACTCCAGAGAGAGTATTATTGATTATATGAGTCATGTAAAAAATGACCGGCTTATTCAGGCGGGTTTGAGTGAGGATGCATTGTTTATCCATAAGACCGGAGATATAGGGACAATGCTCGGCGATGCCGGAATTGTTTATGCGCAAAACGGAAAAAAATACATCGTCGTTATTTTAGCCGAACGCCCTTATAATTCCCCAAGGGGAAAAGACTTTATTGTAAAAGCTTCTTCTCTTATTTACAAAGCTATAGCCGGCTAATTGTAAAATTTTGTTAAAATTTTGGCTAAAATACAGCAAATATTTTTATTTGGAGCCTTTTTGATAGTATGATTGAAAATGCCTTAAGGAGTTGCTGTGTATGAGAAATAAAATTATCTTAAATATTCTTTACAAAGAAGCAATTTTTAGCATGGAAAATTCTTTATATAAGTACATAGGAAAATTAGAGGATTTACAATTATGAGAAATTTTGCAAAAAAACTATCAGCCATCGCATTATGTACAATGTTTGCTACAATGCAGGTTTCATTTGCTGCAATGGATACCGGTTTAGGCGGCGGAATCGGCGGAGCGGTTATCGACTCGACACAGGGCGGATATGCCGGTATGAATGGTGCAGGTACCGGTAATGTTGACCTTAACTTTAATGGTAATGCTCATGTTAACTGGGGTTCTTTGAATATTAATAAAGGTGAAAGTCTGAATTTCAATGCTATAGACGGTAAGAACGGTTTGACTGTTGTCAATACTGTCAACGGCGGAATGTCTCAGATTTATGGTAATATTAATGCGAATGACGGTATTGCAAAATTAATTATATCTAACCCGAACGGTATGTTATTTGACGGGGCTAAATTTACTACAGCTGGTGACTTACAGCTTACAACTCAAGCTCTTAATGTAAATTATGTAAATGGTAATCTTGATATTACAAATTTGAATCAAACTGCTCTAGGCAGTATTACTGTTAAAAATACAGACTTTACAGTAGGCGGTGAATTCAATATTACAGCACCTTCTATCGAGATTGTAAAGGGTGTAATTAATGCTGAAAACGGTTTAAAACTTGTCACCAGAAACGGACAGGATTTTATTGCAGCACCTTCAACAGAAGATGTTTATACAGAGAAAGGTGTTCGACTTGAAACAGTAAGTATTGACGGAAATGTTTATATCTTATCAGGAGAAGATGTTGTTAAAATCGTTAAAGGCGGAACAATCAATGGCGATTTAACAATTGATTCCCAAGGTGTTGTAGCCCTTAATTATGTAAATCCTGATAAAAATCTTCTTGAAGTCAAAGGTAATTTAAATGCAAAAACAACAGGAAGTAAGGCCGGTTCAATAACAGATGCAGAAACCGGTAATTACTTAGGAAGTATGATGTACTTAGCAAATGCCAAGGTTGATGGAGATGTAAATATGTCAACAGCCGGCGGTGTATTGGAAGTAGGCAACATAACTACCGGCGGAAATGTTTCTTTGACAACAACTACCGGTGTTAATGACAATATTAAACATTATGTTCACGTAGTGGGTGTGAATGATATCGGCGGAAACTTAAATATAGATTCAATCCACAATATTCACATCGGCGGTTACTACTTTGAAGAAGGTCAAATCGCAACAGGTAAGTTGAATGTTGCAGGAACAATTGATGCATTTGCCAGAGAAGGTAGCATTGGTATCTCTTCTGATATAACAGCTCAAACAATTGCTCTTGAATCAGGTACATTGAACATTATTACAGATGGAAAAGCAACTTTAGCAGCTGATGAATACAGCTTTATCGCAAATGGATATGTCGGCGGTTTAGATTCTTCAGACAAGTTCATTGATTCAATGGAAGGCTACAAGTTACTTCCTCCGACAACATTATCACTCTTATACGTTGACGGCGGTACTATCACAAACCTTGATACACAATATGCAGCTATTGGTTCTAAAACAGACCTTGATGTAACAGGTGTTAATGCAGACAAAGTTTACTTGGAAGCAGAAAACGATATGAGAATTACCGGTAACGATGTTCACGCAAACCAAATCAGAGTTGGTAATAAGACTGATAACTTGACAGTCGAAACGGCAAGCAGAGATTACGATTTGAAATATACAAATATCAGAGATGCTCAGGAAGTTGTAATCAACGGTAATACAGAAATTACATATGATATGGCAAATGGTGAAAATGGTTTAAATGTTAACGCAAATGGCAGACCTGCAAATACAACAT
This sequence comes from Candidatus Gastranaerophilales bacterium, assembly GCA_944323665.1. GTDB lineage: Bacteria > Cyanobacteriota > Vampirovibrionia > Gastranaerophilales > Gastranaerophilaceae > CAG-196. The sequence continues at coordinate 7,229 of CALUTN010000021.1, forward strand.
ATCTCGTTGTTAACGGAAACAATCAGCCCGGTCCTGATCCGGAACCGCTTCCAAATCCGCAAGATAACGATAACGTTAAAATCTTAAATAACTTACAAAGAGATCAAATCAATGCAGCAATTGACGCAAACTCAGTATACACTCCGGTAGCATTCGCAGCTGACCTTGATGAAGAAATTGATAAAGGTGTTCGTAAGAACGTTGACGGATCAGTAACAGTTGTAAAAACATACGCAATGGGTAAATAACAAACTCAGATGTAAGATAAAAAAAGAGACCGATTGAAAAATCGGTCTCTTTTTATGATTTAATTCAGAGCGGGAGAAGAGAAATACTAATATTAAAAATAAAAGATTAAATAATATTATCGTAAGATGTTTAATTATGTGCTAAAATACTTTTATGGATATTTTAAGAAGGCTTCTTAATAGAATACGCAGTATGGACAGAAAAAAACGATGCTATTTGTTTGCGGTCCTGGGTATAACGTGTATAATGGCCTGGGCATTTATAACAGCCGGAATTATAACCTGCAATTTTAACAGGGCACAACTTAAAGGTTCCGAAAATGAGCAAAAGGTAGATGCCCTGGGACTTATTATTACTGAAACAAAAGAAGGTAAGAAGTATTTTGAAATTTATGGAGAAAAAGGTAATTACAGTAATGAGGAAAGTGTTGCTATTCTGCATAATGTTGTAGGAAATTTCTATAAAGATAATGAAGTCGCAATGAGTTTTCAATCATCAAAAGGCACCTATAACGAAATTACAGGGGTAATAACATTGTATGAAAATACTCTCATTGTATTGAAAGATAAAACATCTCTTTCCACAGATAAATTAGTTTGGTCCGGTTCAAATAACGACACAATAGCAGATGGAAATGTCATAATTAAGAAAGATGACCAGATGAGTGCTGTGGCTGATAAATGTATAATTTATGCAGGTTATGACAAGTTTAAAATACTGGGAGATACTCAGACGAAAATATACAGCGATAAGGAGAAGTAATGAAAAAACTACTTATTATTTCATTTTTAATACTTTCAAGTTTGGCAGTATTCGCATCGGATTTAATTATTGAATCAAAAACTCAAACTTTTTCCGAGAAGGACAAGAAAATAAAATTGGATGGTGGCGTCAAGGTAAGGATGGATAATTTGACCGTGCAAAGTCCGCGTGCTGATGTAACAATAAGACGTAATAATAAGCTTGATACAGCAACATTTTATGACAAACCGTATGCTTATGAGGTGAATGCCAATAAAAAAAGGGAAGTTAAAGCCAATATTCTTCAGGTCTCGCTGATTAACAAAATTGTAAGGGCCGAAGGTGATTCGCAATCTATAATTACCGAGGGAAATACCCCTATCGTTGTCATTAATGCCGATGAGCAGGAGTATGATACAAAAAGCAGTGTAATGGTTGCAACAGGTGCTGTTTCAATAAAATATAAAGATATAGAAAGTTTTTCCGACAAGGCAGTAATAATAGCTGATGAGAAGGGCGGTTTAAGAAAAATAGACCTTATAGGGAATGCCAGGGTTAAACAAGATAACAATAACTCCGAGGGGCATCACTTTATTTATAATCCAATAACGGAAGAAATGAGTGTTTCCGGAAATACCAAGACAACCGCTTTTACTGAGGATGGGAAGAAACTTGTTATTCATTCGGATTATCAGCAATACAATAAAAAACAAAATTCTTATATCGGAACCGGACATGTTAAAATCTGGTTTGATGAATACTACGCCCAAGGTCCAAAGGTTAGTGTCTTTCCTGACAAGGAAACAGGGAAACCAAATGAAGTTTATTTTGTAGGAAGGTCGAAAATTATTCAAACAGATAAAGACATTATAGCCGACAAAATAAGAATGACAATGGAGCCTAAAGATTTTGTTGCTGAAGGCAATGTTAGAACAATTATTCATAATATTAACACCAAGGAAGAGGATTTATAATGTCTGAAAAAATAGATAAGGCAATGAACCTTTTTAAAGAACGCAAATATAATGAAGCAATAGATGCATTTAGCATGGTTTTAGAGACAGAACCTGATAATGCGGATGTATACAATAATCTGGCAGTTGCATATTCCTGTATCGGGGATTTTGAACATGCCGAGAATTACTTTGTGAAAGCTCTTGAACTTGATCCGCAGCTGGCTCAAGCATATATAAATCTTTCTGATTTGTATTATAAAGCAGGTGATTTGGCTTCTGCCGTCGGAACTCTTCAGAGGGGAAGTTATGAACTTACGGATAATATGGTAATAGCTCATCTTCTGGCAAGAGTCTATATTGAAGATCAAAGATGGGATGATGCAATAGAGGAACTTGATAAAGTTTTAGATGCTAATCCGGAAAATTATGATGCATTTTATGATTTAGGGCATGTATATTTTGAGCTGGGAGATTATGAAGGTGCAATTTCTTGTTTTGAGAATGTTGTTGCGTATAAAGAAAATAATGAACTGATTTACTATGCGCTGGCACAAGCCTATGAGGCAAATAATGAAATTGATAAGGCGATTTCTAATTATCTAAAAGCTATTGCAGTTAATGATAAATTTACCCTCGCATATAAAAAAGTCGGAGTTTTATTTATGGTACGGAAAGACTATGAAGATGCCGTTGAATATTTTGAGGACTACACCGGTTTTGATATTCCGCAAGAAGAAAAAGAAAGCGTTAAAAAATTAATTGAGAGAATCAAGAATAAATCAGATTAATTTTTTGTGTCGGGTTTCTCCGTTTGTCTTATTTTTACATAAACGGGATTATATGTCAGTGTTGGGCGCCGGCGGCAGAGGTTGTTATAGTGTTTTTCAAATTTTGCGAGATCGCTTTTGGTCCAGAATTTGTTCTCTAAGGCATTTACTCCCGTGTTGTGAAGGTGTCTTAAAACATCTTTTGCCGAATCAAATCCCATTATATGCACCTCTTCTTCCAGAAAAGGCTTGTATGCTTCAAACATTTGGGTAAGTTCTTTGATTGAATAATACTTCAGTGTATTTCCGGATATGTGGTATATTTCGCGAAAATTTTCTTTACCAAAAGTAGAAAACAACAGTTCTCCATCTGGCTTAAGTTTAGAAATAAGTGCGGTTACAAGAACCTCAAAGTTTTCTATCCACTGTAATGAGGCATTAGAAAGAATAAGATCATATCTTTTATTGTCTTGTCTGGCAAAAGATTCTATGTCAGAATTAATAAAATTTATTTTCGGAGAAATTTCCTGGATATAATTTTTACACTCTTTCACGATATCCAAGGCTGTATAGTTTCGAAACACCAGTTTCTCAACTGCATTTCGGGTAAGAAATCCTGTGCCGCAGCCTATTTCCAATATGGTGTTATAACTATTTTTACCGCACAGATTTATAAGCTTTTCAGCCATTTTTTTCTGTATTTTTGCGTTAGTATTATATGCTGATAGCATTCTGGTAAAACGAGTGCGTATAAGGGGTGTGTTCATAAAAGTTCACTCCATTTTTTGAATATAAAGAATGGACAGTGTCCGCTTTTTATATTGGATTTTTGTCTCCAATAGCGTTCTTGCGCGGACGTAGGGATTATTTTGTCATTGCTGCTTATAATAATTTTGGTGTATTTAAAATTAGGATTTGCTTTGTAAGTTTTCAAAGCGGTAAGTTCGCTTTGCTGATTTTCAATATCCCTTGAAATTGTTATGTTAACAGGAGAGTCAAACATGTTTTTGATAAATTTTTCAATTCCGTTTTTATTAAATCCTTTTATAGTTAAATCATATATTTTAGGATTTATACCAAAATCCGTATCTATAGGTCGGAGAGTGCCGTTTATGGCGGTCAATGTCAAATAATCATTGGGGAACAGGCTTGCAGTCATTACTCCCATTGACCAGGCAATAAGATGTTTCCTATAGCCCGATATTTCGTTAAAATCAAAATCCGTTTCCAGGCTGTTATAATCATAAAACATTAATACATCATATTCTTCCGGATCAAGGTGTTTGACAACAGTTTCGTCTAAGCCCCATCCGTTAAAAAACACTATCAGTTCCTGATTTTCTTTTTTATTAAGCCATTTATATTTCATTCCAATATTATAATACAAATAGGGGGTATTCACCATAATGCACTTCTCCTGATTAGCTTTTAACTTTGTGCAATACTTTATTTCTTTTATCTTCACCATCTTCTGTTTGTGATATTATAAAAAATGATAGGAAGGAGAAAATGTAAATGGCTCAAAGAATAGGTATTGATGTCGGCGGGACAAATGTTAAAATAGCTCTTGTCGGTGATGACGGTAAAATAATTTATTCAAATTCTATTCCAACCCGCGCGGAAATGGGGTATGAATATACTATAAACAGTATGAAAGAGGCTATAAAGGATTTACTAAAGGAGACAAAGCTGCAATCTTCCGATATTGAAGGTATGGGTTTTGGTTTCCCCGGTCAAATTGACTGTCAGAACGGTATTGTGAGGCTTGCTCCAAATATTCCCGGCTGGGTCAATGTTCCGATTGCAGAGATTATGGAAGAAGAGTTTGGAATACAAACGCGGGTAGATAATGATGTAAGAACTGCCGCCCTCGGGGAATTAAATTACGGAGCCGGGGTAGGTTGTCAGAATCTCGTTTGTATAACAGTAGGTACAGGTATAGGTTCCGGACTTGTTATTAACGGAAAACTTGTCAGGGGCGCTTCAAATGCAGCGGGTGAGCTTGGTCACATAAAGCTTACTATGGATGGCGGTCCACTGTGCGGTTGCGGGGATAGAGGCTGTTTGGAAGCTTATGCTTCAGGCCCTTCAATTGTTGCTATGGCGGAAGATTATATTCGGGGCGGAAAATCTACTAAATATAGAGAGCTTGCTAACCCGGAGATTACACCTTACATAGTAGCTGTTGCCGCAAAAGAAGGCGATCCTGTTGCTAAACAGATTTTTAGAATTATGGGTGAATATATTGGTATTGGTTTAACAAGTGTCATTAACCTGCTTAATCCGGAGAAAGTTATTATTGGAGGCGGGGTTGCTGCTGCCGGTGATATTTTATTTGATCCGATAAAAGAAACTATTGCGAAACGTGCAATGACTATACAAAAAGAATCGGTGGAAATTGTTCCGGCACAGCTTGGAAATACCGCCGGTGTAATCGGAGCAAGCTTGCTCATTAATTCATAATTAAACATGAAAAATAAAAAGGACTCATTTTAAATGAGTCCTTTTTATTTTTAGGGTCTTAAAGTATTTCCATTACCGGATCAGACTGCTTGACTTCCGGGATTTCTTTTAAATCCGGAAGGTCTATTGGTTTTGGAGCCTGTTTTAGCTCGGTTTCCTTATCCGGTGCTATGGCTTTTTTCTGTGTGAATTTTGCTATAACGGGATCAGGGTTGAGCTTTTGCGCATTATAGTCCTTCATAATCTGTGAAACAAATCTTTTTGTTTCACTGTAAGGAGGTATTGTACCATATTTTTTTACATTACCGGGTCCGGCATTATATGCTGCCAGAGCCAATTCCGTTGAGCCAAACATTTTGTACATCATTTTGTAATAAGTTAATCCGGCCTTAATGTTCTCACTCAGGTAGTAAGGGTTAAACCCCATTTTGTGAGCGGTTGACGGTAAAAGCTGGAAAACCCCGACTGCTCCGTGCGGGCTTTTTAATTCGTGTTTAAATCCGGATTCTTTTTTTGCAATGCTTAATGCTAAAGCAGGATCCACATCCATTTCTATTGAATGTTTAACAATGGTCTCCTTGATAACATTCTCAGGGGTCGCCGCTTGCGAGCTTATCGTCAGGAATGATATCATTGCAACAGCAATTAAGACTATCTTTCTTATCATAGAAATCCTCGTTTATTGTAAATTGGATTCTGTATACTATCTCGTAAATCCTCCCTACGGTTTCGCTATGTTCTCGTTTAGTTCTTAGCAGGACATCTTTCCTAAATTTTTAATACCAAGGCCTTTAAAAACTTGTTAGGCGACTCTTCCTGTTATTCCCTGCACTCCGGCTCGGATAAATAACTATACAGAAATTGTATTACCCGCATTATATACTAAACAATTTTATTTTTCAACATGTTAAGAGCATGCTTTTTCTAACTCCTTTATAAACTCTACCCCTTGAGCTTTATACAAATGAAAATTTGCGTTTGATTAATCTCCTGGTGTTTTCTTCAAAATCAAGTTCACTTACAAATAAATATGCAGACTTATCAAGATTCATGATGTTAAATACGGCAAAAACATCAGATGTAATATTAAAAATACCAATTTTTCTTTTTTTTGAAAATTCTATTAAATTTTCACAGAAAGTAACAGTACAATCCTGTACATTACACATATCCAGACCAATAAGTTTGCTTTCACCGGCAGTTTCGGTAAATATTCCGGTGTTAAAAGAACTGTCCAGCTTCGTTACTGAGGGGGTAAATATACAAACTTTATCGTTACAGCGGATTTTCATATTTCTATAATACATTTTTGATGCAAATAATATAATTACCAGAAATTATGAAAATTATCCATCAAAAGTCGTAGATTTTATTTCTCTGTCCAAATAGTTTGCTCCCTATCCGGGCCGACACTTATTATGCCGATAGGTGCACCTATTAAATCTTCAATTTTTGAGATAAAGTTTTTAGCATTTAACGGCAGTTTTTTATATTCCCGTATTCCGCTTAGAGACATTTTCCAGCCGGGCATAGTTTCGTATACCGGTTCTAAGTATTTATGTATAAATACATCAGTCGGGTATGTTGTATAAACTTTATCATTCCGGCAATCTTTGTAGGCAACACAAATTTTTATTTCATCAAATGTATCAAAAACATCAATTTTAGTAAGTGCAACACTTGTAATTCCCCCGACAAGCACGGCATATTTCATTATAACAGCATCAAACCAGCCGCATCTTCTTGGGCGTCCTGTTGTGACTCCGTATTCATGTCCTATGTCCCGAATCATTTTGCCTGTCTCATCCGTTAATTCAGTGACAAAAGGACCTTCCCCTACTCTTGTTACATAAGCTTTTGAAACTCCGATTACTTCTTGTATCATACACGGTCCATATCCGCTTCCGACAGCCGCACCGCCTCCAATTGGGTTTGAACTTGTTACAAAAGGGTAGGTTCCGTAATCAATATCAAGCATTACCCCCTGTGCTCCTTCAAAAAGAATTATTTTATCACTATTTCTTCTCAACATATCTTGCCATTCAAAACATATATAAGGCTTGAAGAGTTCTGCATACTTTTCGCACAATGATATTATGCAATCTTTTGTATATGGCTCAATGCCATAAGCTTTTTCCAGAATTTTATTTTTTGAAGGCAATATCATATCTAATTTCTCATTTAAAGCTTCAAAAGAATACAAATCCTGAATTTTCAATACGCACCTGGCAGCTTTATCTGTATAAGTCGGTCCGATACCTTTTTTAGTAGTTCCGATTTTACCTTTTTGAGCATGGTTTTCATTCCAGCCATCCAGCTCTATGTGGTAAGGAAGCGTTATTGAGGCAAGCGGTGATATTTTTAAGCCTTTAAGATTTACTCCCTGTGATTTTAGTTCCGTAATTTCTTTTTCAAAAGAATCAGGATGTATAACTGTGCCTGCACCTATAAAACAAATTTTATCTTTGTAAAGTATGCCTGAAGGAATTAGGTGAAATTTATAAATCTCTCCGTCCGCAACAACAGTATGTCCTGCATTGCATCCGCCCTGATATCGTATTATTATATCGGCTTTTTCTGCGAGAAGGTCTGTGATTTTTGCTTTACCTTCGTCTCCCCATTGGGCTCCTATAACGACTGTATTCTTCATTTGCTACCCCATTTTATGATGAAATAAAAAGCCGGATGTTATCCGACTTTTTACTATTAACCATTATTGTGACTTTGTCTTGCTTTCGCTTGTTTTGCTTGTACATCAAGCATTGAATTATGCGCCATCATATAGACAGAACAAATTTTGTAATTTTTCAGATACCAAGCGCAGCTTTCTTGCATACATACAATTTCAACTTGTGAACCAACACTCATAAGAGGGCATAGAGGTATTGTTTTTTCGTCTTGTGGTGCCATTTTTATCTCCTATCTTTTATCAGCCATTTTAAATAAATTGCAATTTTCGTTTCTACTTAATTCTTGTTCCTTATAAATTTTAGTTCGATTAATTACCTCATCAAAATCTATAAGATGGGCATTGAAATCAGGCCCGTCAACGCAGGCAAACTTTGTTTCTCCTCCGACTGTAACCCTGCATGCTCCGCACATGCCGGTTCCGTCCACCATAATCGGGTTCATGCTTGCTTCCGTATAAATACCTTTGTCTCTTGTCATATCTGCAACAGCTCTCATCATAGGCATAGGTCCTACCGCAATAACGTAGTCAACTTTTTCGGAGTTAATAATTCTATCAAGCACCCCGGTTACAAATCCTTTTTCGCCTAAAGTCCCGTCATCAGTGGTTATAAATAACTCTGTACAAGCATCTTTCATTTTATCCTGCCAGAAAATAAGCTCTTTGGTTCTGGCTCCCATTACCATATATACCTTATTACCGGCTTCCTTAAAAGCTTTTGCTATTAAATAACATGGGGCAGCCCCATATCCTCCCGCCAAACAAACAACCGTTCCATAGTTTTGGATATGAGTAGGCTGTCCAAGCGGTCCGACTAAATCAACAAGTTCGTCACCTTCATTCAGCTCTGCCAGTTTCTTTGTAGTATACCCGACCGCCATAAACACAATTGTTAGGGCGCCAGTTTCCTTATTAACATCTGCAATTGTTAAAGGAACCCTTTCCCCATTCTTTTCTGCTCTGAATATTATAAACTGTCCTGCCTTTGCATTTCTTACAACATAAGGCGCTTCAATAACCAGTTCGTATTGATTCGGACAAAGTTCTTTTTTTGATAATATTTTATAGCCCATTAATAAAAGCCCTCACTTGTAATTAATATCATACCATAATATTTTAAAAATATATACAATAAATTAACTTCTATTAAGCTTATTTGAATAAACTTCTATAAAATATTCAATAGAACGATTATGACTAAGTTCTGCTCCCTTAGGGAAAAAACAGCCGGGTATTTCGCCTCGGTCTCGGTGAGAACTTACACATTCACAGCAAATACCTCTTTTAGTACATGTAGTAGACGAACATGTACATTCTTGTATATTTTCTTCTTTTCTGCATTCCATCTTAGTCGATTCCTCCCTGCTGTCAATATACATTTATTATTTTGTAAATTCGCAGCCGCAATAATTTTGCCTGTATATTTTTAGCTCTTTAGAAATGTTATTGGTTTTTAAGAATCCGTCTTTTTTCTTAAAGTCTCTTGATAAGTAGGTTATATTATTATTTTCTGATGAGATATTTTTTCCGATTTGCGAAATTCTCTGAAAATTTTTGTGCGGGCTTATTACAAGTGAAGTTGTAAATTCTCTGATTCCAAGTTCTTCTGCTTTTTTTAATGTTTTTTTTAGCCTGAGTTCAATACATTTAT
>CALUTN010000022.1 GCA_944323665.1 Candidatus Gastranaerophilales bacterium
ATAATTATATAAAACCAGAACCGGTCTTATGAGCTGCTTTATTTTTATAACAATGAACCGGCGGATTGCTCATTAGCAATCCGCCGGTATTAAATAAAATTAAAACTATTTTTCCACCTGCGTTGAACTCCATGCATCCATCATATATGTGTATTCTTTTACTGTTATTGTTTTCCCGCCAACACTATTCGGAGCTGTAAACATACTAAAAAGTCTGTTAAATAAATCTGATGCCTGAGTATTATTTAGTGCCATCTGTATATTTAATAAATCGTAACACTGTGCCTCTCCGATTGGAGATTTTTTTATGTTTTTTTCAACTTCAATGAAAAACTTATCTGTATCTTCAATATTAGGCTTTTCCGGTGTAGACATTTTTGCAATAGCTGAATACAGAGACTGAACAGGACAGCCATATTTAGTCTGGTTATTAACAGTTACCAGTTTGCCTTCTGAATTTCTGTAAAAAATATTATCCTGTGTAATCTGCGGCAGATTTGGTTTTGAAAAATCTAAAGAATCAGAACTACTCTTTTCTAAATTTTCAACCTGTTCTTTGGGACCGCTGGTATTAGTTTCTTCAATATTGTGGTTAGGGATGCAAGACAACGTAGCAAGGCTCATAGTTCCTGCTAATACAGCTGTTTTTAAGGTTTTTGGTAAAACTTTTAACATTTTAGTTCTCCTTTTCTATATTAATACTTCTGAAAAATATTTTTGCTATATAAACGAGGGCGCAAATTTTTTAAAATTTGCGCCCTCGTTGAATATTGTTAGTCAACTTTTTCTTACACTGAAATCATTTTTGATTGTAATGTTTGAGCGGATTCTTCATAACCTGCTCTTCCCATTAACGCATATGTGTAATTTTTAGCCTGTTCAACACCCGGCTGATTAAATGTATTTATGTTATAAAGTTCACCTGCAATAGCTGTTTGAACCTCTAACATATAAAGAAGCTGAGCTACATTATATTCATCAATCCTTTCCAATGAAATTGTCATTGTAGGTCTTGAATAATCCGCTAACGCTACCCTTGTTGAATCAGCTTCAGCATTTATCAAATCATTAATAGTCTTACCGCCCAGATAACCGATTCCTGTATATTCAAAAATTTTCGGAATTTCTAATGTAGTGTCAAAGTTTTCCACACGGATAAAAGTAATAATCTTATCATTCGGGCCTTCGTTATAAAGCTGAATCTGGGAATGCTGATCGGTTGCACCGAGAGCTTTAATCGGAGTAGGTCCTACATTGACTTTTTCTCCGTTATTATTAACTTCTTTTCCCAACGATTCCGCCCAGAGTTGTACATACCAGTCGGAAACATATTTCAGTCTGCTTGAGTAAGGCATCATAACGGAAAGATTTTTCCCTTTTTTAGTATCCATTAAATACTGAATCAAAGCCCCTTGAGCAGCAATATTGTTACGGATATCGGTATTTTTAAGAGCCAAATCCATATCCTTAATACCATTCATAATCTGGTCGATATCAAGTCCGACAAGAGCAAACGGTACAAGTCCTACAGCAGAAAATACTGAGAATCTTCCGCCTACATCATCCGGAACCACAAAGGTTTTATATCCTTCCTGGTCAGCTAATTGTCTTAAAACACCAACTTTTTTATCAGTAGTAGCGACAATATTTTTTCTGTACTCGTCACCAAGCTCTTTTTCCAAAAGGTCTTTTATAATCATATACTGAGACATTGTCTCGGCAGTTGAGCCTGATTTTGTAATAACATTAACTAAAGTTCTTTTTAAATCAAGAACTTGTAAAAGCCCGTTAATTGAATCCGGGTCAATATTATCTAAGAAAAATATTCTTGGGAGTCCGTTTCTTTGTTCAGGAGTAAGCAGATTCCAATAAGGTTTTAATAAAGCTTCTGTTACCGCAATTCCGCCTAATGCAGAACCTCCGATGCCAAGGACAAGTATATTATCAAACCTGCCCTTAACCATTGATGCAAACTCTTTTACATACCAAACGGTTTCTTCATTATAACCGAGGTTCATCCATTGAAGCCACTGACCGGGTTTATCTTTTCTTTGGTTTAATCCTGCAATAATTTTTGTAATAGTTTCTTTGTAACGATCAAATTCTTCAGCCAGGTTCAAACCGTTTTCTTCACCGATTATCACCGAGTCTGTATTTCTGTAATTGAGTTTAATCATTCTTTTTACCTTTCTGTTTATATTAATAATACTAATTATTGTATAAATTAAATATTTTCTTATACCCGGGTTTTATTTTTACCCAGTTTTGCACGTTTTTTTCGGCGCATCAAGTCAACAAATGCTTCTAATCTGGTTATATAGCCGGCTTTACCTGTTTGTTCATCCATAATAAGGGTAAGAATAGGAATTTCATGTTCCCCTCTCATAGTAGGGAAAATATTTTGAGACATAATTTCCGGCATACAGGTAAATGGTGAAATGTGAATAATTCCGTCCTTTCCTTTTTCGTCCGCAAATACAACGTCTGAAACACATTCAAGAGCGTCGCCTCCTATATCTCTCATCAGATAAGGTTTTGCCATTCTTTCTGCTCTTTGCAAATGAGTTTCCGGTCCGCGGAATGCTTTCGGAATTATTGCATCTTTTAAAAAGCTGCTTACAGTTAAACTTCTGCGGGTTTGTACGCCCATTCTTCCAAGTTCGCGTTCAATATTCTGGTTAGAAAATTCATCGTTTACAAGATAAATTTCTCCTGTTATATCCACATTTAAGACTTCCCTATTAGGGTCTATTTCTGTTTTTTCAATTTCTTTTAAAGCAAGCTCGTAAGCTTTGTGAAGCTCTCTTGTAGAATTAGCCTTGTCTATCATTTTCAAAGCTTTTTTGTAATTTTTTTCAGCATCGCCAAACTTTATTTCTCTGGCTCTATAATACGAAAGGGCTTTATCTAAATCGTCTATTGCAAAAATTTTACGCATTGCAATATTAATAGCACGCAAGATTAAAATGGGGTCATTTTTACCGGAAATTTCTTTTAAGAATTTATATAAACCTTTAATTCCATCATAAAGCGAAAGTTCAATATAATTAGCCTTGTATCCCAAATCTTTTAAGGTGTTAAAAATATTTGTGCCGTATTCTCCGAGTCTGCAAATCCCCGGAGATGTAATCATAGCAACATAATCCGCGCCGCCTTCTATGGCTTCTATAAAATTCCCTAAAATTAATTTGTAAGGGAGGCAAATTGCTTCCGGCGAGTTTTTAGTACCGAAGGATAATGTTTTTTTACTTGTATAAGGCGGAATATAAGGTTCAACTCCGATTTTTCTTAATGCAGCAGCCCATGCTATTGATATTGTTCCCATGTGAGGGAAGGCAACTTTAATTTTTTTTCCTTTAGCCATTTATATTTGTCCTTACTTTAACCCTATTTTAATTATATAACAAAAAGAAAGATAAAAAATATTCTTTAGGCTAAAATAGAATTATTATGTTCAAGAAAAACTTATTCTATATAAAAGATATTTTAAATATAGCCAGTCCGATAATATTAGGCAATCTCGGATTTATTTTGATAGGTGTAGGAGATGTTGTTGTTGCAGGAAGGCACTCTACGAACACCCTTGCAGCAATTAGTATTGCAACTGCTATTATTAATTGTATTATGACTTTTGGAATGGGTATTTTAACAAGTATTTCCCCGATTCTTTCCAACTACCGAGGTGCTGATAAGGAACCTGAGAAATATTTTTACCCGTCATTAAAATTCACGGCATTACTTTCACTTCTGGCAACTATATTAATCCTTATATCAATTCCGTTTATTGATAAACTTGGGTTTTCGGCAGAATTAAACCCAATAATAAAAGATTACTTTTTTGTAACGGCATTTTCTACATTCGGTGCTTACCTGCATACTATGTCAAAAGAGTTTTTACAAGCCTTTGAGATTGTAGTATTTCCAAATATTTTAACCGTTATTTGTATCTTTGTTAACTTGTTTTTAAATATCGGACTTGTTTTCGGATTCGGACCGCTTCCGGAGATGGGAGCTATCGGGCTTGCTGTTGCAACTCTTATTACAAGATATATTATGGGGGTTGTACTTTTTATCTATTGTTATATGAAAGTTAAAATAAAGCATCATAAAGATAAAAATTATTATAAAGACTTGATTAGAGTCGGAGTTCCTTCTTCACTTGCAATATTAATAGAATTTGTAGCGTTTAACAGTATTACGGTCATAATGGGAAGAGTTAACGGTGTTTATGCAGCTGCGCAAAACGTAGTATGCACAATAACAACGGTTTCTTTTATGGTTCCGCTTGCGATAGCTAATGCAGCTGCAGTAAAAGTCGGATTTGCAAACGGAGCTAAGGACTTTTTCTCGTTAAGGCATTATGCATATACAGCAATGGGAATGTCTGTGATTTTTATGGCAGGGAGTGCAGTTTTTGTCGGTATATTTCCGGGAGTTTTAATAAGCTTGTTTACAAAAGATTCTGCGCTTGTAGAAGTGGGAATTCCTGTTATGTATATTCTTTGTTTCTTTCAGGTATTTGACGGACTGCAAGTTACTCTTGCGGGGATATTTAGAGGCTTAAAACAAACCGGAATCGTTATGCTTGCTAATTTTATAGCATACTGGCTCATTGCGCTCCCGTTGGGCTGTACACTTGCTTTGCATTATAAATTTAACCTTGTCGGATTCTGGTACGGGCTAATTGTTGCAGCTATAATATTATGTACTATAATGTTTACGCATCTTATGCAAAAATTTAAATATCTGAGACAACTTCAACGAGGATAGCTTAATGCCGCATTTTTTTATAAGTTCAGAAAATATAAATGATAATTTTATAACCGTATCGGATAATGAAAATTATCGTCATCTTGCAAAATCGCTCAGAATTCGGCGGGGAGAAATGCTGCTTTTTATTGATGAAAATCAGATTCAATATGAAACAGTTGTCTCTGATATAGATTCTTCAAAAATTGTTTGTGAAGTTAAAACATCCTACAGGTCAAAAAGAGATTTAGATTTTGATTTATATTTAGCACAGTCACCGCTAAGAAGTGATTCCCAGCTTACAATTATGGAAAAAGCGACTGAACTTGGAGTAAGGGGAGTTTACCCTGTAATTACAGATAATTGTGTACTCAGTTCAGCAATGCTGAGTAAGAAGCAAGAAAAGTGGCAAAAAGTTATGTATGAAGCCTCAAAACAGTGCGAAAGAGCTAAAATCCCGACATGCTTTGAGATAACCACTCTTGATGAAGTTCTAAAAAACAGTTTTGATAAGATAATTGTTTTTGCGGAACGTTCGACAGAACAAACTTTAAAACAGTATCTTTTTAAAAATAAAATTCAAAAAGGGGATAAAGTTCTTGTAATAATTGGACCGGAAGGCGGGTTTTCACAGCGGGAATTTGTTTCCTTTAAAGAAAAAAGGTTGCCTCTTATAACTCTCGGTGATTTAATATTAAAAGCTGATACGGCTGTAATCACAGCTCTGGGAAATATTATATATGAATATCAGGGATGATTTTATTGTTTCAAAACTTCATAAAGGATATCTTGTAGGCGGTGCTGTCAGAGATTTTCTGTTAGGAAAAGACCGGCATAGCGCTCTTGTTGACCGTGATATTGCAATACAAAACGCAGAAGAGTTTGCCAATGAACTGGCTAAAAAATTTGACGGAACATTTATTGTACTTGATAATGAAAACAAAATATTCAGAGTTGTTCTGAATGATAAAATCAACTACCTTGATATATCGGAAATTGTAGGGAAAAATATTCAAGAAGATATCTTAAGGCGAGATTTTACGATAAATGCAATAGCCTACGACCTGGAAAAAGATGAATTTGTTGATATAACAGGCGGAATGGAGGATTTAAAAAATAAAAAACTCAGACCGGTACGAGAAGAAAATTTTAAAGATGACCCGCTGAGGATTTTAAGAGCTTTTCGCTTTCTTTCAACTACGGGCTTTGAAATAACGGAAGAGCTACAAGAGGGTATAACAAAATATTTGCCTCTTGCGACTGAGCCGGCTAAAGAAAGAATTCATTATGAGTTGATGAAACTTTTCGGGGGTAAATATTGCGCAGAGACTCTTCTATTAATGGATAATTTCGGAATTCTTGAACAGCTTTTCCCGTGTGTTAGAGAATTGAAATTAGTTCCGCCAAATACTCATCATCATTTGGATTTATTTCATCATGTTATTGAAACGGTAAGAAATATTGAGCTGTTGTATGAAAGTCTTCCGCCTGAGGGGAAAAAACACATGGATTCCGTTGATTTTGGAGGTTTCTCGAGGATAAATCATCTTAAATTAGCAGGTTTTTTGCATGATATCGGAAAGTATTCCACTTGGACTATCGAAAACGGTAAATGTGACAGGTTTGACTGTCTTTATAATAAACCGGAATGCTCAGAGTGTGGCGCACGCCATCGCTTTATCAAACATGATGAAGTAGGTTCGAAAATGTGTGTGCCGATTCTTAGAGAACTCAAGTTTTCTAAAAGGCAAATTGACTATATTTCAAATATGATAAAACATCATATTTATCCGTCCAACGTTCTTGCCGCTCCGGATTTGAGCGACAAAGTAATGATGCGGTATCTGAGAAAAATGGAAAACAATGTCATAGATAATATAATCCTTGCCAAAGCAGACCGGTTATCCGCAAGAGGTCCGGCAATTACTGATGAGATGGTTAAATCAAATCTGGAAGGTTTAGACAAACTTTTGAATTTTTATTTTGAAAAGAAAGACACTTTGAAGCCTCTCCCAAAACTTATTGACGGAAATGAAATAATGCAGATGAGAGGGATTCCGCAATCCCCGCTTCTTGGTGAAATAATAACTCTTCTTCGTGAAGCACAATATAATGGTGATATTACGACCAGAGAAGAGGCTGAACTTTTTATAAAAAATTATCCGCTATAAAAAAACCTCCGTAATTAACGGAGGCTTTTTTAATTCTTTAATAATTAGAATTAGCTTAAGCTTCAGCAGCCGGTTCTTCAGCCGGAGCAGCCTCAGCTTCTGCAGCAGCTTTTGCAGCTTCCTCAGCAGCTTTTGCTTCTTCTGCAGCCTTAGCTTCTGCTTCAGCTTTCTTAGCCAAAGCTTTTTTAGATAATTTAACTTTTTCAGATTTTTTATAGTTCAAAGAACCGTCATCATTGCAGTTTGCAATAAGATACTTAACTGTATCTGTAGGCTGAGCACCTTTCTTAATCCATTCAAGAGCGTGTTCTTTGTTTAATTTCATTTCTTTAGTTTTAGGGTTATAATAACCTAATTCTTCAACAGGTTTACCTTCTCTTTTTGTTGTTGAGTTAATAACGATAACTCTGTATGTAGGAGCTTTTTTAGCACCGAGTCTTTTTAATCTGATTTTTAACATTTCTAAATTCCTTCTTTATCAATTTAACATTCATAGAGATTTAGCCGCTTAATCCCTATATCAGACAGACCCAAGAGGATATGATCTGCCTGATTATAAATAACCACAAAAAAAAATCAGAATCAATAGGTTTGTAACAATTTTAGCAAATACAATGCGGATTTTTAGAAAAATCAATTGTTTTAAAAGAGTAGTTTTTAAAATTAATAAACAAAACTTTGTTTAAAAGGGCTGCTTCTTTATTAGCAATTAATTTGAATACCTCAAGACTCTCTATAGCTGCAATAGTATTAACAACCGGAGATATAACCCCTGAATTTTCAGTCTCTTCTGAATTATCACCAAGTACACACCTCAAACAGGAGGTTTGGTGCGGAATAATAGACATAACTTGTCCTTGTTCTCCTTGTACTCCGGCATGCACGAGAGGTTTATCAGTATTCAGCGCAAAGTCATTGAGTTGGAATTTTATTTTAAAATTATCTGTACAGTCAACAGCTATATCATACTCGCTAAACATCCATTCTTTAGCCGGTTCGGCATAGGTTTTAACCTCAATATCAGGATTATATGATTTTATCCATTCCCGGGCAGATTCGGTTTTGAATTTGCCTATATTTTCGTATTTATGTATAAATTGTCTGTTGAGGTTTGTTATTTCTACTTTATCAAAATCACAAAGCCCGAGAGTTCCTATTCCAAGCCCCGCAAGATTTGAGATAACTCCGGAACCCAGCCCGCCGCAGCCGCAGATAAGAACCTTTGCGGATTGAAGTATTTCCTGTATTTCTTTTGATAAATTATTTTTTAAATATCTGTTCAATTGAAATTTCCTTATGATGTAGAATAGTGAATTTCTCCTATCTGCTTACCATTCTTATTTATCCCTAGCCTCCGCCGACAAAGCCGACGATTTCAATAGAATCTCCTTCTTGAAGAAGTTCTGTTGAATAATCTTCTTTGTTAATAATTTTGAGGTTCTTTTCTATTGCAAACATCCCTTTTAGCGCTCTATCCTGTACAAACTCACCTACAGTCATTTCGTATTCCAACTCAACAGGCTTGCCATTAACCTTTATATGCATTTTTACACTCCATAATATAATAAAAAACCACTATTAATTTTGCAGGCTTATAAGCCGCTATCCTATATATTAAAACTTTTTCTTGTGCCTTCCTCGTGGTACAAACCTCCGCCGCAGATTGTTTCAACAACTTTTAGAACAAATTCTCGTGATGCATCAGATGAGTTTAAGAAAAATTCTCTGTTTGAGAGGTGTCTGATTTTAAAAATAGAATTCTGAGTTTTGTCGGCAGGGACAAAAAGAGAAGCAACTTCTTTATCAAGAAGTCTCTCCATCATATCCTTGCGGGAAGTAATTCCTTCCATAAGTTCGTTATAATTCCCGTTAATTGCCATTATACGCCCGGAAAACATCGGAGGATTATTTTCTCTGAATAAGGCTTGCGGCTCATAATTACACCTGGTGGTCAGACTTATTGTATGCCAGAGAATATTGATTATAACAACACTTTTTTCCTTATCGTGTTCAACATAAATATTTTCTGTTGTTATTCCCCTTGATGAAAAAGCCTGTTTTAAAGAATCCGCAATAGCTTTAAGGTTGTCTATCATTTCAGAAAAAATTTCAGTAGTGTTCAGTGTTGCGTGCTGGTAGTCTAAAAATTGCTTGTACATGTGGGTTGATACAAGACCTATTCTTTCCTGGATTAGTGTGGATTTTCTGAATGATGTTTCGGAATTATTAAAACTTTCGTAGCTTTTAGACAAGATAAAGCCTCCTGACATGATTGTACACTCAAAAAGCAATACATGTAAACCATGAATTGTAAAGAATTGTAACAATTTTCAAAAAAAGCGTTATCGATTTGCCAAAATGTGGAATTAAGTATATAGAGACCTGTATTTTAAGAAAAGGAGTCTAAAGATGGAATTAGTTAATGTAGTATTGTTAGGTTGCGTTTTTTACTTAGCATTTATTGGTATTCCAAGCATTTGCGAGAAAAAACATTAATCAATTATTCTTGATAACATATTATCTGTGTTAACAGCTAGCAGCTTTTGTTCTTCGGCTTCTATGTCAACAGCGGAATTCTCCGACTCTTTTGCTGTTTGAATATACAGCTTTTCGAACAAGGCATATATGATTTTGGATTGATTATTATATCTCTGGATAAGGGCTAAAGTATCGTTAATCAGCATAAATGCTTCTTCGGATTTTTGAGAGGAAATATCTAATATTGTCATAAAGTATCTGGCAAGTGCAAGGACATTAAACATTGCTGATTTTTCAGCGGTATTAATTACGTCCTGATATATGGAACAGGCTTTTTGTGAGATTCCAATCTTTGAATAGGCATAAGCTATTAATAGGTCACAAAATAGTTCAAATTCATACTGGTGAAGATCGGCTGCGAGTAGTTTTGCCTGATAGATATTTTGTGCAAATCTTTTGTAGTCGTCTTTTAGAGCGGAAATCTCCTGTAATATTAAAAATACAACTTTTGAAAACGGCGAAGCATTCTCAATATTAGATGACGAGTATTCTTTACCGGCAAGATAATCTTTTACTGCGAGAATACAGTCTTTTTCCGGAAGTTCTGCATTAAGTGAAAGTTTAATTTTTTCAAAAAATTCATCCAAATCTTTATCAAGCAGATATAACTTTGCAAATCCGGCTAACTTAAATGTTTCCAAGATATGTGATACGAAAAGGTTTTCAGAAAAGCTTGCAGGTTTAGCTTTTTCCAAAATATCGGGGTTTAAGACATTGAGAATTTCCAAGGCCGTATCAGCACATTGCCTGAAATCGCCAATATTATAAAGGATTTCAATATTAACCAGAGAAAGCAGAAGGAATTTTGTATTAACTTGTCCGTCTACAATCATAACCGGCTGCTGCATTCTTGATAAAATATTGTGTAAAAGAGAAAGTGCATCTGTATAATTTGATGAAATTAAAGCGCCTTGCAGCATCAAATTTGAGAGTTTTACAATTTTTTCGTCATCACCTTCTTTAATAGCATCTGCAAGAAGAAGGTTTTCTATATAATAAATTTTAGCCGGAGAATAGCTGTAAAGGCACATTAAAATATTACTGTACACTTCTTTTTTATTATTTTCAATATCTTCCGGGCTTATATTTTCCCCGATATACTCTACCAACGAAAGAAATCCCAGACAATTTTTTAAATATGCATCATAATCACCGGTGTTCATTCCAAACTGGGAATTTCGCCATAAAAGCAGATATTCTTCTTTAAAACAGGATAATTTACCCATTACTGTAATAGATGATGTGTCATCAAGTCCTTTTCCTATTTTGGCCAGAATATTTTTACATAAAAATTCAAGAATATCCTTTTTAAGTGACTGTAAAACGACTTCAGCAATAAGGTTGTAGTTGTTAATGTATACAATTCCATCTTTGATTCTTGCCAGAGAGGCATCCTGCAGGAGTTTTGCATTTTTTTCGGCATCTTTTATCTCCAGTGCCGCCAGTGTATTCAGGTCAATTCGGGGACCCAGTATTGCTGTGTAGGCAAGAATTAATGATAAATCCGTATTTTTACTCAGATGTTTTATTTTTGCCTTGAACAAATCTTTTAAACTGTTAGGTAAAATAACAGATTTGTGGCTTTTAATAATAAGTTTGTTATCGAATTCAAGCAGGACACCTGTTTCTTTTAAGTAGTCGATTGCTGTTTCAAAATAAAGTCGTGAACCTCTGAAGTTTTCTTTAATTTTTTCATAATAGAAAGACTGAATAAAATCCGCTGCATCTGATTTCAGATTTGAAAGCAGAGAATCCAGCGAGGATTTTTTCAGTGATAACTCTGTATAGCATGGAGTTCTCAGCAGACCTTTAATTTTTGAGTGCACAGCATACTCGCTTGTTGTAATAAATACAAAATTGGTATTAACATTTTTGAACTTATCAAAATAAAGTTCCAAAGTTTGTATTGAGGTATCATCAAGATATTCAAATCCCTCAACAATAATAACAGTTTTTTTAAGCGAGGAAAGGAATTTGCCGATATGTTCCATGTATGCAAATCTTGCATCTTCAGGTGTCATTGCTTTAACAGGTTTTGACATTACAAGGTCAAATAAAGCTTTGTGGGTTCTTACATCAGCATCTGTATTGAATCTGTTATGAAAAGAGAGTTTCCAATATTCTCTCATTAAGGTGTCGAAAAATCCCCAGGGTTTATATTTTAATCCTTCGGTACATGTTACGTTAAGCACTTGATAGTCAATAGACTCAAAAAATTTGATAAGCTCCCTGCTGTTTGGCAAAAATTCGTAGTCACCTCTTATTGCCAGAATTTTGTCTTTATTATCATAATCAAGAGACCCGAGTTTGTTTAAAAGGGATGCGGTTGTAAGCCTGTCGAATGTACACTTTGCATTGATATCAAAAACTTTAAATGAATATAAATCTTTTTCTTCAGCTTCTGCTGCCGGTTTAGGTAAATCCATTTTTGTGACGGACATAGAAGCGTCTTCCTCACTTTTGGAAGGCGGCAGAACATAACTATCCAGAACAATTTCGTAAAACATTGTAGATTTGCCGTTTTCTTCCGTTGAGTACAAGGAATCTGTTTTATAGTCTTTTCCGACACTATCACAGACGTCCTGGTCAAGAACTATCTGAAGCCCTTGTAAATATTTCTTATCAGTCTTTTTTATATTTAAAAGTTTTACGTTATTATCCTGAACGGTAAGTTCTTGCAACTGTTCCGCAGATTTTTTTACGATTGTCAATGTCAGATTAAGCGGTGTACCGAGACTTTCCCTGATATTATTATTTAATTCGGAAAACGCATTAACTATTTTCAGTCCAAGACGTACCGCTTTATTGGAAGATGTGGCAAAAGAAAGTTCTTTACTAAGATTTATGACAAATATATTGTCGTAAATTAACAGTTTACAGTCAAGTCCCTTGATTTGTGCAAGCAGGAGGTTCTTAAGTCTGTAGAAAAATTTTGAATACATCTCTTGCGATTTAAGGAGCCTTCTTATATTTTTCAGCGAACCGAATTTGACAGCAATGGAGGCAAATTCATCTGTTTCACATTCTTGATATGCGAGACTGGTTCTTACGGGAAATCCGCATTTTGAGCACGCAGATTTTGTTAAAGGATTAATTTTACCGCATTTTGAGCACTTAACAACAATAGTATATCCGCATTTTTCGCAAACCGGTGTCTCACTAAGATTATGACAGTTCGGACACTCTAAAAATAGTACCTTATGGCATCGCGGACATACTGTTTGATTATCATTTAGTTTGGCGTGGCACTTCGGACATTCCATACTTTTTAACTAATCTTCCTTGTAACTTATGTTCATTATAGTTCAAAAATCTTAATAGTTAAATAATCTAAATGGTTTATGATATAATTTTGTAGAAGAGATATATGGAGTTTTAGTTATGACTATATTAGGAATAATTACAGAGCCTGCAATACTTATTATTACTGTATTTTTCTTGTTCTTTTTAATGACGGTTTTATGGAATTATTCAAAAATAGAAAAAAAGCTTAAATCAGTATATGAATTTTTGCAGTCATTAAATAAAAAAGAACTATCATATAGATTTCAACAACTTGATGAATTTATGAGTACAAATTCCTACACAACTACAAGTTGGGAAGATTTTAAAAAAGCTCTGGTATTTCCGGAAAGATTATTTGTTGCACAGAAAACTAATACTTCCGGAAGTTATGCCCCGGAAATATATTTGACAATTGATTCTTCGTATTTTTTCAATGAAGATACTTTAATAAATTCAAATATCAATCATAAATTTATTCAGGTCATGCCGACCCTTTTAACCGGCTTAGGTCCGTTTTTTACGTTTTTAAAAATGGCTATAGCGTTTACTGGCTTGGATTTCACATCCAGCGATGTAGAATCCGCTTTAACGAATCTTATGGCTAATATTCAGCTTGCAGCGTTATGTTCCGTATTTGCTGTCGGGTATTCTTTGCTATTTATATTTTTTGAAAAAATTCTCTACAACAGAAAATGTAAAAAATATTATCTTCTAATTCAAAAGGAATTCATAAGATTATTTGATGTATGCACAAGTGAACAGTTTTTACTTGATTTGGTTAAAGAATCAAAAGTCCAAAATATAAGCAATGAAAAAATTCTAAAATCGTTGCCGGAGGATTTTGCAAAAGCAGTTTCAAAATCAATAGGCGAGAGCACTATTCCTTATCTTGAAAATATTTTATACAGCTTAAACAAGTTAAACGAATCGATGGATAAGGGCTCCGGCGGAGATATGGTAGATAAACTTTTTTAGGTAAGAGATGAGAATACGTCCAAAAACAGATGCAAATGCTGATGAAAATATATTCTGGGTTACAATGACCGACCTTATGACAGGATTGGTTCTGGTTTTTATTGTGTTATTTTTCTATGCATATATGACAAGCCACTATGATAAATTCCAGCAGGAAATTGCTAAAGAAAATGCGGCAAAGAATTTGCAAGAGACATTAAAAGAGCAGAATATTGATGCAAATATTGATCCATCATCAGGAGTTGTGAAAATCTCTGATTTGGAGCTTTTTGAGGTTAATTCCTACGAGCTTTCTGACAAAGGAAAGGCTTATCTTGACAAGTTTGCACCTATTTACCTTAATTCGATTTTTTCAAATGAGTATTTAAAAGAACATATTGCAAAAATTATTATACAGGGGCACACAGACTCTCAAACATTCAAAGGTACATATTCAGAAGACGAACAGTATATGAAGAACATGGAACTTTCGCTTAACCGTGCATTTGAGGTTGCCAATTATATGACAAATACTCCTTATAACAAAGCTAACGGAAATAAATTAAGAAAAATGATTATAGTGGAAGGTGCCAGTTTTTCTGAACCGGTTTTAGTAAACGGGAAAGAAGATTATGGAAAAAGCAGAAGAGTAGAGTTAAAACTGGTATTGAAGGGGCAAAGCGAGAATAACTCCGACCAGGGCAGCTAATGCTATATAAAAAAGCGGGTCTTTCTTGGATTTCCAGCTTATAAGGAGTAGAAATGCTAAAAGCATCATTGCTTTCAAGTCCTTTATTTCCGGCTTTAAAAGTCCTATGGCAACCGAGGTTAAAAGAGCGCAGCTGATAGGTTTTAGGGTTTCTATTATTGACTTAACGTAAAAATTATCGCTGAATTTTTTCAATAATTTAGAAACGATTATTACCAAAAACAGAGACGGAAGCATCTCTGCAACAGTAGCGAGAGCTGAACCCAAAAGTCCGGCACTTTTTAAACCTGCATAAGTTGCAACATTTATTCCGACAGGACCGGGAGTAATTGATGCTACAGCAACCATCTGGGTAAGTTCGTCTATTGAATACCAGTTATACACCTGAGATATATGATAAAGGAAAGGTATTGTTGCATACCCGCCTCCGAATGAGAACATGCCGATTTTAAAGAATTCGACAAAAAGATGAATAAGTATCATATCTTTTTGCCCTCCCGAATTCTTTTATAGGCAACTCCGAGAAATGTAAATAAAAGAATTGTCTGTATTGGGGAGAGCTTGAATACAAGAAGAGATCCCAGTGTCAGGGCAAAAATTGTGTAGAAAAATCCGTTTCTCGTGGATTTTTGCCACATCTCTCTTACTGTAAGCATAATAAGCGCAATAACAGAAACTCCAACACCCCATAATGCGCCGAGGACATAAGTATTATTAACCAGTGTGGAAATGATTGAGGCTAACAGAACAATACACCAAAAAGGTACAAAAGTTACTCCAATCATTGCAGCAACGGCGCCCCATTTGCCGCGGAGTTTATAGCCAATAAACATTGACATATTAGCGGCTATAATCCCCGGTAAAGACTGCGCAAGCGCAAAATAGTCTATAACATCGTCATGTTCCACGAGTTTTCTTTTATCAACAAACTCACTTGTCATTATAGGAAGGATTACATAGCCGCCTCCTAAAAGTATTGCGCCTATTTTTGTAAAAATCAGAAACAGTTTTATCAACGAGACTTTCTTAGACATTCTTAAACCTTGATTAGTTTCCTTCCGATTTTTTCGATTAATTTTTCATCTTCTTCCGGACTAAATCCTGTTGTTGTCAGATAGTTTCCGACAATTGTCGAATCTGCGCAATATTTAAAAGCCTTTTCTAAAGTTTCTTCCGATAACCTCGCCTTTTTTCCTCCGGCTATTCTTATTGAAGCCTCAGGACAAGCTATTTTAAATATGGCAAGAGTTCTTAAAATATTCTCTTCATCAATTTTATTCCAATAGCTTTCAAACGGAGTGTTTTTAATTGGAGTTAGAATATTCACAGGAATACTTTCAGGATTAATTTGACTGAGTTCAAGTGCCATTTCAACTCTCTGTTCAACAGTTTCTCCCATACCGATAATTACTCCGCAGCACAGCTCCATTCCGTATTTTTTTACCAGATTAACGGTATTTATTCTGTCCTGATAAGTATGGGTTGTACAAATTTCAGGATGATAAGACCTGCAGGTGTTTATATTATGATGGAATCTTACAAGTCCAGCTTCCGAGAGTTTTTTTGCCTGTTCATCATTTAAAATACCTATACTTGCGCAGCTTTTTATTCCTTCACTGTTTAAAGTTTTTATCATTTCAAGCATTCTGTCAAAATCACTCTCATCCGGAGTTTTACCGGACGTCACTATTGCAACCCTGTCCGCTCCGTTTTTAACACTGTCTTTTGCTGCATAAACAACAGTTTCCACATTCATAAGCGGATAGGTTTCAATATCCGTGTTATAATGAGAACTCTGAGCGCAATATTTGCAGTTTTGGGAGCACTTTCCGGACCTTGCATTAATTATTGAACAGAATTC
>CALUTN010000023.1 GCA_944323665.1 Candidatus Gastranaerophilales bacterium
TACCTTCATTAAAAGATTTTATCAGATTGTTAAGTCCGGTTTTTGTATTTTCAATCCCCTTTTTTAAAACTCTTCGCTTTTTCTTATATTTTTCATTGAGAAATAGCCCAGAGCTAAAATTGTACCCAGTGTTGCAGCACCTATTGTAATCAACATCCAACCCGGATTCGCAGAAGATTTTTTATCCGAGTTGGTTTTTCCCTTAAAAGCCGGAGCATTGAGTTCAGATGCAAAAATTTTTGCTTTTGAAGATAGCATACTTCTTATTATTTGATTCTTGCCGGAAAAAGACTGAGTCTCAACCGCAATTAGATTCTCCTGAAGATTTTTTTGAATATCAGCTTCCCTTCTCTTAACCCAGACTTCTTTAAAACCATCAATAAATATTTTCCCTGCAAAAGCTGTTGCACCAAGTGTTATAACACCAAGGGATGCCAATATAGTCTTTCTGTTGGGGGATTGTATCATGCTGAAAATACTCTGATGAATTTCATTATTTATGCAATGGTTCCTGGTTATACCCGGAAGGAGGTATTCTTTAGTTGATTCAAGTTTATTCTTGGAAAAACTTCTAACCATATACGTAAAACCGCCCAGCAAAGCCATTGCACCGGTTGTTGCCGCACACACAGGCAGAAGCGCCGTATTTTTTTTATCCTCATTTTCAAAAACTTTTTCCGGCAGTTCTATTTTGTTATCTGAAATAACCAGTGTATCCAATGTTTCATCAAGAGACAGAAGCGGGTCTTTGACAAAAGCATTTACAATTTTACCTTCCTTGGTACTACTAGAATTCCGTCTTTGCGTATCAGTCATATTTCGTTGAAGCCGTCTGGATTCAGAATCATTATCAATTTTCGGAACTGCATTCATCTTTTTTCTTCTTTCGTCTTATTTTGTGTAGTATGGTTCTTAAATTAAAAATCTTTTTATCATCATCAAAATTTGTGTCTTCATCGTCAGTGTTACTGCGTTTAAAAATTTTAAACAATCTTTCAAGTTTTATTTTCAACACATTCATAGCATCCGAGACCTTCTTTTCGATAAAAGCTTTTGCTTCTCCGAATATAGCATTCAATTTATCTGTTATATCAAAAAATTTATCTTTTACTGTCCCATAAATTTCGGTTAAATTAGCAGCAACTAAAGGCAAATTCTTTATAAAATTCACAACAGGAAGCGCTGCATTTATTATTACAAAACTAAGAGGTTTTAAGAAGAGTTTGGTTGAAATTTTTTGCGCAAACATTTGCAGATTTTCGGATAGTTTTGCCATAGCCACTTCAAAATTCTTCATAGCCTCAAACCGCTTTTCCAGATTATTCTCATGTTGTTCAATTCTATGAGCTCTGGCACGCATCATAGCACCAATCATAGCACATTGATGGTAACTCATTTCGCCGGGTTTCTGCGGACGTTCCCCGGCTCTCCCGCCACCGCCGCCCATTTTTGAACAAACAGGACAAGCTCCGGGTGCAAGCCCGTGCGGACATGTTCCGGCATTCACTTTATTTACATTCTGCACTACATTCGACAATACCAAAACCTTTATGTTATTGCCGCATTTAATACCGTTTACTTTTCAAACTCTTACAAAAGCTTAACAACACTTTGACACGAAGTATTGATTAACGAAGGCATTCCGGCTATTACGGCTGCGGCACAGTCACGGATTTACACCGTTGTTTCCCTAAAAATAAATTTTCTTTATAGTATGATAACAGGAAATAATAGTCAACAAATATTTTATAAAAAATGTCTTTTTTGTTATAATAAATCTATGGGGAAAATCGTTCAGCTTTCAAAAAATGTGATTAATCAAATTGCGGCGGGAGAAGTTATTGAAAGACCTTTTTCTGTCGTTAAAGAACTTGTTGAAAACTCTATTGATGCCGGAGCGTCAAAAATAAGTGTTGAAACCGCTAATGATTGTCGAGATTTAAGAGTCGCCGATAATGGCTCAGGAATTATGCCGGACGATATTTTGCTGGCTTTTTCAAAACACGCTACAAGCAAAATCAAATGCTCCGAGGATTTATTTGACATTCATACAATGGGATTCCGCGGAGAAGCGCTCGCCAGTATTATATCTATATCAAAACTAACCTGCATGACCCGTACTGCGGATTTTGATTACGGCACAAAAGTTGAATGCAGAGATTCCGAAGTCAAACAGACACAGACAGGATGTGCCGTTGGAACAATTATGGAAATCAAAGATTTATTCTTTAATTTGCCGGCACGATTAAAATTCCTTAAATCTGCCAAAACTGAATTTTCCTATATCAACGAATTTATGCAATCAATAGCACTTGCCCGTCCGGACATTGCATTTGAACTTAAAAATAACGGAAAGTCCGTTCTAAAAACTACCGGACAAGGAGAATTAATTCAGACAGTCAAGGAACTTTTTACGGATGAGGTTTCAAAACATTTAAAAGAAGTTTTAAAAACAGATTCCCTATCCGGATTAAAAATATCCGGATTCGTAAGCACCCCCGACTATACAAGAGCCAGCAAAAAAGATTATTATATGTTTGTTAATTCAAGGCTTGTTAAATGTCCGGTATTTCAAAAAGCGATTGACACAGCATACAAAAACCTCACCGGCAATTCCAGATATCCATTTATAATCCTAAATCTTGAACTGCCTGCTTCTGAGGTTGACGTAAATGTTCACCCTTCAAAAAAAGAAGTACGCTACAAGAACCCTAACCAAATTTTTAATTTTATACATTCCGCTCTCGATTCCGCTTTAAAATCCGCTCCGGAACGGGAATCAAACAAAATTTTCACATCGTCATATTCTCCTTTGAAAACAATTCAGGGCGAAATGACAGAAGATTCTCAAAAAAATGACACAGTTCTGGTTGATATAAATGAACCCTTAACCGGTATTTTTTCACCAAAAGAACAAATTGAAAATAAAAAAGAAGAAAAACACAGACTGCATATTATCACTCCCGAGAAACCTATTCAGCCAAAATTCATAGAAACTCCAAATTTTAAACAGGAAGATACCATTATAGGACAGTATAAAAAAACGTATATACTAATTGAACGTGAAAACGGACTGGAAATTGTTGACCAGCACATAGCTGAAGAACGGTACATCTATGAACAACTTAAAAAAACAAAAAATATCGACTGCCAAATTTTATTTATCTCAGATGTACTTGAGGTTTCGCCATCAGATAAAGAACTTTTGGAACAAAATTCAGATAAACTAAGCAAGTTTGGTTATGAGATAGATTTTTTATCCGAAAACGAAGTCATATTCAGAAAAGTCCCTCAAGTTTTATCAAAAATATCCCCAAAAGAGATTTTGGCTGACATTTTAGAAAATATGTCCGGCGATATCAACAATATTGAAGAACAAATTCTTATTACAACTTCCTGTAAGGCTGTGGTAAAAGCAAATACATACCTTAACCTCTATCAAATGGAAGAAATTATTAGGAACTGGAGAACCTGCGAAAATCCTCAAACCTGTCCTCATGGCAGACCTATCGCTAAGTTTTTTGAGCATAAAGATTTAGCAAAGTTTTTCCAAAGAAATAAATAACAGTATTTCACAGTACTGCATTTTGGATGTAAACGTCCTTAAGTAAAAATTTGTAACAAAAAGTATATACTTTACACACAAAAAATCTTTATAGGATTAAATAGAATTATGGTTTGTATTGTGTTATAGATTACAAGGCGGATTCGGTTAGAATTCGCCTTTATTTTATCATTTTAGAAATATTATTCTGTATTGAATTTGCCCTTATTATATATTTTGAAAGTTGTTCGTATTTGTCATGATTCTCACCGTAAGGGATCTTCAATCCTATAAGCTCGTCTACATTTTTGTTTATACTTTCTAATCTTGATAGCGATTTCTTGAGTTCTACAACAGAGGAAAGTTTTTTGGGCAATTTGGATACTAACACTTCAGATATAGAATTTACAGCTTTGCCGAAGCACTCCAGGCGGTTTCTAAATCTCTCTCCAAACATGTTCAATATCCCTTCACTTATTTTTGCAGGAATACTCATTTCATTATACATTTTTAACAAAGTTTCACGTTCTTCTTTTAACTGTTGCTTTCTGCCGGAAAGGATATCTATTTGATCATAGTTATAAATATCACGTGCCGATTGGATTCTGATATCAATTTCTTTTAGTTCTTCTTCGATTTTTGCTATCTTATATTCTATTTTAAACAGCTCATCAGACACTTCTTTATATGCATCCTGTTCAAGGAGATTTGAATCATAATCATTGAGCCTTCTCGAAGGTTCCGGAGGGAAAATATTAACCTCTCCATCCAGAAAAAAATTCCCTGAATGTTCGACGCCAAAAGGGTTCTCACCGCGTACTGAACAGGCATTTACAAAACTATCCGAATTTCCTTTATTCATAACTCCATTATACTAAAAAAGCCCGGTTACATCAATTGTAACTGTATTTTCTTTTTTATCATAACTGCAGGATAATAATCAGGTAAAATTCTCAAACATTCCTCAACATGATATTCAGCATCCTTATAACTACCGAAATCCATATAATATTTTGCATACATAAAATGTAGCTCAGGATCGTTATAAAACAGACTTTCTGACTTATCCATAAATTCCCTGCTCGCTTTATATAACTTATTACCGTACATAACTCTTGCAGTATACTTGTAGGTCTCGTTATTTATTCCAGCGAGCAAATCTAATGAACCTAAAAACTGCTCCACATAATCAAGTTTTTCATTCTTCAACAAATATTCAAGATCTATTTCTAAAAAATTTCTTATCTCAAAATAAGTCGGATAGTCTTCGATATAACCTGTTAATATTTCCACTAAAGCCCGACCCCATCTTGCCCTGGGTGAATCAAGCGCATCAAATATTTTTTTAGCACATAACAAATCATTATCTAAAATCGCTAAATATGCATGCTCCAAGCTACCGGGTTTGACAGCATTTGTACAGTTATTTTCACTAAAAAAGAACATTCTCTATATTTCTTTATTATTTTTCTTTATAATTATAGACTTGGACTTCTTTTCATCCAATACTATTTCATCATCAGGTGAATGCGCCGCTTTTATTGTATCGTTAATTTTCAACTTCTCGTTTTTCAGCATTGAAGACACGGAATCAACCGTATTAACATTTGTATCTTTTCCTATAAGGTTAGCCAGCTTTATTTGATAATAGATTTCCTCTCTGTATATTTTTACGTCTTTATCGGCCTTAATAGCAATCTTACAAGAGCCGTTTCTGGCTTCGACAACAGTTATTTCAATGTTGTCGTTAATCATTATTTTCTGACCGTTTTTTCTGGTTATTACGAGCATTTTTTCCCTTTAGTTATCCTTCTTGAAAAGCGGGAAACTTATATCGTATCCCGAACCTGATAATACAACCTGACCGGCTGTATGTTCATCCAAATTAAACACTAGTGGGGCAAGTAAATTTATAGTAGTACCTTGCGGATTATCCTGCGGTATAGATGCTATATTCATTACCAAAAGACTTTCTACATTTTTAATTTTTAATAACTCTACAATATTATCCTGCAAGTCTATTGAATAATCCAAGTTCATGCTGAAAACAGACACCACAGGGAAAGCAAGAGCGGGATCATCTACAGCCTGCAGCCATTTGAAAAAATTATCTTTGTTTAAATCCAAAAGCACAAATCTTTCTAATTTATCAAAACCTATAATAGGCAGAACAAAATTGAATATTCTGTTCTCATCTATTTCAATTTCTCCAAATCTGTATGTACTTATTTTCATCCGTTAAAATCCCAGCGACATATTATTAGTTAACAATGATTGTATTAATTGCGGATTAATAGAAGGATTTCCAACAAGCATGTTCATCATCTGCATTTCTTCCGGTCTTTGCTGATAGCCATTTAATAATGAAATGTCAGATGCATAATTATTCACGGCCAAATTCCCAAAACCCGCCCTTTGAAGAGTTCTTAGCGCTGCAACTATTTCATCGTTAGTAGGAACCTCGCCGGAAAAATCTTTATAATCTTTAAAATCTTGAGGAGATATATCCGGATTACGGTTAATTTCCCGCATCAGGTTTTCTATTTTCAATCTCTCAAACTCACTTCTAACCTCATCGGTTACAGAAGCTCCTTTACTTCTGATAAACTCTTCCATAGGGGATGAGTATGTTGATTCCGTACACATATCAGGTGTTTCCAGACAAGTTTTACCTTTTTGTGCATATCGTCCCAATGTCCCATTCGGTTCCGTTAATGACAACACTTTTCCGTAGTTATCAATAGCCTCCGTCTTTTTCCCCAACTGAGCGGATGACATTGCCAGATAATAGTAAGCAAAGGCATTAGATGGATCACGTTTTACAAAATCCGTTGCTTTTAAATAACATTCCGAATAATTACCTGCTTTGTACAACTTTATTAACTCGGTCAATTCATTGTCATTTCCGGTTTTTGAATAAGCTGTATTAATTGTTGAAAATAACAGTACTATACTTAACAGCAGTAAAATTTTCTTTTTCATAGTAATCCTTCTTATTTAAAACTTCTCTTATTTATAGTATACACCAGAGTTATCCGCTCTGAATACATCATGTAATTGAATTATACAATATATTTATAAGGATAACAAGGTGGGTGTCAATATAAAATTACAAATCTCATCTTCCAGATGTACATTGTAGAGATTATTAATTTCTTTTATAAAATAGCATGGGCTCGTTACATTAATTTCAATAATTTTACCATCAATAACATCCAATCCGGCCATAGTAATCCCAAGACTGCTCAGTTTTTGAGCGACAGGATTAAAAATTGCAAGCTTTTCCGGTGTATAGTCAGATTTGACTATATAGTTGTCATTATGCGTATTAAATTTAAAATCATCTTTACCCGGAAGTTTCTTAATTGCATAAGGAAGAACCTTATTGCCAAGGGTCAGAATTCTCACATCCCCTTTGTTAACATCCGGAATAAATTTTTGAACCATTACCAGAGTCGTCTCATTTGAAGAAAGCGTATTGATAATAGTTCTTGTATTCGGATCCCCCTCATAAAGGTACATAACCCCAGATCCAAAGCACCTGTTAAGAGGTTTCAAAACAATTTGCCCGTGCTCTTTTAAAAATTTCTCAATATTTTTGAGAGAACACGTAACTATACAATCCGTCATATATTCGCGGAACCTTAAACTGTGAAGTTTTTCGTTAAAATCTCTAATTGCGCAAGGAGAATTTATAACAGTCGGGTTGGTAACAAAATCAAAGACATATGTTGCATTGATATAGTCAACATCAACAGGCGGATCCGGACGAAACATTACCAAATCAAATTTATCAATCAATTCTTCCGTTAGTGTATTCTTATAACATATATTTTCATCATTTAAAAAACTTTCATAACAATTTACATAGGCTTTGTCACCTTTTAGCATTAAATTTGAAATAGTCGCAATTTTCACTGTACAACCGCGTTCAAGAGATTCTTTTATCAGCCAGAAATTTGTTACCAAATTATTAAATTCAAAATACTTAAGCTCAACTTTATCTATTATAAAAAGTATTTTATCCATTTCCATTTCCCCCGTAAAAATAGTATCATTAAGAAATCCTTTACACAAGTTATCTTATTTACTTAATCTGGATTTTTTTTCAAGAATGGATTATTATATATAACTATGAGCGCCAAGTCTTACATAAAGAAGAAGAAAGAGAGTTTTTTTACAAAATTCGTTAATTTTTTACTTACAATTGCTATTGCCTGTGCTATAGGTTCACAAGTTTGCACTGCCGCAAATAATAACCTTAGAATAGCACAAGTGAGCGACGCTCATTTTTCAACAACAGAAGAAAATACCTCTTATAAATTTTTGAAACATTCCGTTGAAATATTGGATGATGTGATACTTCAGATTAACACCTCAGGAGCATATGACTTTGTCATATTTACGGGAGATCTTGTTAATAAGCCGGAAGAAGCTGAACTTAAAAGGTTCCTGAAACATATTTCGGTACTAATGTATCCCTGGTATGCTGTTACCGGAAATCACGATATATCTTTAGACAGAGGCTTAAGTAAAGATAAATTCTTTAAAACCCTTCATAATGCAAATAATAGCATTCCCGATAACAAATCTTATTATGCATTCTCCCCGAAAAAGGGTTACAAAGTAATTTGCCTTGACTCTATTATTGATTCCGAAATAACCACCAATGGGAAACTTCCTGAAGATGAACTAAACTGGCTCAAGGATAAATTAAAAGATTCAAAAAAAGATACTGTTATAATATGCACCCATGTTCCGATAAGTGAACCCTATCCAAGCTCAAATCATAATCTATTAAACGAAAAAGAAGTAAAAGAAATTCTAAAAATTCATAAAAACCCTATAATCGTACTCCAGGGGCATTATCATACCGCAAAAATAAAACAGGACGGGAATATTTTGTATATTTCGACTCCGTCTTTAGTAACATATCCTAACGCCTTCAGGGTTATAAATATAAACTCAAATAAAAATAAGGTAATGGTGGATGTATTTTTGAAAGAAACTAACCTTAAAGATATTCAAACCCGCTCCAAACTAAGATTACTTAACTCATCTTTAACATACGGGGAAGAAAAAGACAGAAACGCTGCTTATGAAATGAAAAAGTATAAGGAATGAAAAATGGACGAATTTAAAGTTAAATTTAGAGGTGTAAGAGGAAGCTATCCCGTACCCAGTAAAGATTTTTTGAAATACGGCGGCAACACAGCCTGCGTTGAAGTACATGCCGGAGGACATCTTATTATACTGGATGCCGGAACCGGACTTATAAGTCTCGGTAACGAACTTATGCAGCAGTATATTGAATCAGGGACGACCCTGTCCGACAGGACTCCTGTAAAATGTTCCATTCTATTGAGTCATATTCATCTTGACCACATACAAGGGTTCCCATTTTTCAGACCTACGCACCTTTCTTCTACTAGAATGACACTGATGGGAGGGGTTAATTATAATGAAACTCTTGAGCAAGAGCTCGCAAAACTTTTATTTACAAAATCCTTCCCGCTTGATCTCGGTGATATAGCAGCAGATTTAAGAATCAAAGATTTAAACGAAACAAGTTACATTATTTTTAAAAAATACGAGGAATTTCCTGTAATCAAGCGTGTCAACGAGATTAAAGAAGGTGATTTTAATGATGATGATGTTGTAATAACCTGTTACAAGTCTTATGCACATCCTCAAAACGGAGTTTTTATATATAAAATTGCTCACAAAGGCAAGACGCTCGTTTATGCGACAGACAAGGAAAGCTACCCCGGGGGGGATAAGAAACTTATAAAATTTGCGAAAGGCTGTGATTTAATAATACACGATGCACAATATTCTACCGAGGACTATTTGAGTATCTATGTGCCCAAACAGGGATACGGACACTCGACATTTGAGATGGCTCTTGACTGCAAGAAACAAGTCGGAGCTAAACAGATAGTATTTTTCCACTATGATCCCGGATATAATGATGAAAAATTAGATTTACTGGCGGAAGAATACGCCGATGAAAATGCCATAATGGCTTATGAAGGACTTGAGATATCACTGTTATGATAAAAAAAATATTTGCCGGCTTTTTTATTATGGTCATAATTTTATGTTCCGCATACAAAAAACCTGATAAATATGTCATCAGGGCTGAAAAAGATGCGTTTTATCACAATAATGTCGGACTTAATTATCTGAAAGACAGGATATATTATGCGGCAATACAGGAATTTAAAATTGCTATCTCGCTTTCCCCGTCGACCCAGGCATCTGCCGTTTTTTATAATAACCTCGGGGAAACATACCTCTATATCGGATATCCCGAGATGGCAAAAACTTGCTTTGAAGATGCTATAAAATTATACGGTTTGAATCTGCAATATCATATAAATCTCGTAGAATGTTATAATGTCCTGGGAATAACAAAACCCAAAATAAAAGAACTTAAAACTTCGGATGAACCGTTATCAAAAATCCGGCTGGGCTTGCTATATATACAAACAGGAGAGCTTAAGAAAGGAATAAACACTCTTGATGAATTCTGCATGGAAGAGCCAAATTTACTAATAACTCCGGCAATCCGACAATATCTGAAAGAAACAGTCTCTAAAGGAGAAACGTAAAGTGAATAAAAAATCAGTTTTTGCAGGGAGTTTCTACCCGGAGAAACCGGAAGAATTAAATAATTTACTAAATTCTTATAAACAGGAACTCTGTAACAGTTATAAAAGTAAAGCTATAATCGTTCCGCATGCCGGAATAATTTATTCTGGATACGCGGCAATGGCAGGTTTTCAACATTTAGAGCTTAGCGAAAACATTTTTATTATTGCACCTTCCCACCACGAAAATTTTAATAATATTGCACTCCCTGAATATACCTATTTTGAAACTCCGCTCGGGGCTTTAGAGGTTAATAATCGGCTTATAAAAGATATTGCTGAAAAATTTCCCTGCCTTATTTCAAATGAGGTATTTGATAGAGAACACTCCATAGAAGTCCAGCTTCCTTTTATACAAAATCTATTCTGCCCGCAGGTACAGAGTGCAATCGATTTTGTTAAAGGTTTAAAAAAAATAGGCAGAAAACTCCGAATCGTACCTGTTTTAGTCGGAGATTGCGACTACAGATTAATTTCTGACTTGATTTCAACATACTGGGAAAATTCTTCTTTTGTTATATCTTCCGATTTAAGCCACTATTATACAAAGCAGGAATGCCGGCAGATTGATACATATACTGCAACAATTATAGAAACAGGTAAAATTGAATTTATGCAGCAGCAACAGGCATGCGGCATAACAGGAATAAAAGGATTGGTTGATTTTGCAAACAATAATGACTGTTCAATGATTCGTATAATGATGTACAATTCCGGCGATATAAGTAAAGACACTGAGAAAGTTGTCGGCTACGGATCATGGTTTATGTATACTGACACGAGAAATGAATTTATAGAGCAGTATTGCAGCAAATATGTTTTAGATACGGTGAAAAACAGTATTGCCTGTGCGCTAAAAGGAGAAGAATATATTCCGAAAGACATACCGCCTGTTTTAACAGAGTATGGAGCATCTTTTGTAACCCTAAAAATAAATGACACACTCCGCGGATGCATAGGTTCTGTTTATCCGACAAAACCGTTAATACTTGATATAATTGACAATGCCAAAAACTCAGCCTTTAATGATTCTAGATTTGAACCTTTAACAGAAGAAGAATTTCATAAAATTAATATTTCTGTCTCAATTCTGTCCGCTATAGAAAGAATTAATTTTAAAGACGAAAGGGATTTGTTATCAAAGATTTATCCGCATGGAGTCATTATAGCCGACAGAAACAAACGTGCAGTATATTTACCGGTGGTATGGGAACAGCTTCCGGACAGGGGAGTATTCTTAAACTCACTGAAAGAAAAAGCCGGACTTCCGCCTGCCTATTTTTCAAAAACACTTGAAGCTTATAAATTTGATGCTATAGATATTTCTTAACATTTCCTTGTTCAATCGAATATATCCCTACATCCTTAAGGAATTCCTCTTCAAAAAGTAGGGTATCAACCGAAGTAATTATTGTTTGGATATCATCATTTATAGACTTTAAGAGAAAATTTTGTCTTGTCTCATCCAGCTCGGCCAAAACATCATCCAGCAGTAGTAATGGAGCACTTCCTGTTTTTTCTTTTATAATCTCAAGTTCTCCCAGCTTAAGTGCCAGCACTAGCGTTCTCTGTTGCCCCTGAGATGCAAATTTTACGGCATCGGTTCCGTTGATTTTAAACAAAATGTCATCTCTGTGAGGCCCCACACACGTCTGCCTGCGGCATAATTCTTCCGACTTTCGTTGTTTCAGTTCATTTTTAAGATAGTCACAAATACTATCCGCCTCTGATTCGGGGCAGGTATATTGAAGTGAAAATTCTTCGTTTTCGCTTATTGTCAAATGTTTTTTAGCTGCTACTGTTTCAATTTCTCTGAGAAATTTTTTCCTCAAAAAAATTATATTAGCCCCCGTAACAGCTATTTGTTCATTATAAATATCAAGCAGTGTTTCATCAATATAATCAGACTTTAATAAATTATTTTTTTGAACACGGATTTTGTCAAATTTCGCCAATCTTTCATCATAAGCCGGATAAATCTGAGAGATAGCTCTATCAAGCCAATCCCTCCGGTCTTGAGGAGCACCGCGCAACAAAAGCAAATCTTTTGTCGAAAACAGAACGGTTTTTACGGTTTGTTTAAAAGATCTTGGATTAGATTTAACTTTGTTTATTTTGAATTCCCGCTTTTTATCTATGTTATAAGAAAATTCCAATTCAATTTCTGTATTATTTTTTTCAATCAGAGCTTCAATTTCAAATGCGGATGATTCAAATTTTATTAAATCTGACATCATGGATGTCCTCGGGCTTTTTAAGTCTGATAAAAGATAGATACTCTCCAGAATATTAGTTTTTCCCTGAGCATTTTTACCTATGATAAGGGTTTTTCTGTTTGAAAAATCAATATTTATATCAGAACAATTTCTATAATTTTTTAATCCCAGTCTTAGTATTTGCATACATTTTAGTATAACACAAGATGGATATCAGATTACAGTAGCTGCAAACGGGATAAAACTTTATTATTTTAAAAAAGATGAAAACTAACTTGTTGTATAGCTTACTTAGGGTTATGAAATTTTTTGCAATCAATTATCTTATAGTTAACAAAATTGAAGTTCAAAGTTTTGTGAGGTAACAAAAATGAAACAAATAATACCCGAAAAGGGTTCTGAAAAAGTCTCAAAATTTTTAAAGAAAAATTCTCTTCATAAACGTGATTTTGCAGAAATGATAGGTGTAACTTTATCCTATGTCTACAATTTGATAGATGAAACCGTCCCCTTTTCCACCAGAGGGACAACCATTGAACGTATAGCAACCGTTATGGATGTAAATCCCGAAGAATTCAGCGAATACCGGATTCCTCAAGAACCAATATTAATTGATGAATCTGTAGAAACTTTAAAAAGTTACATTAAAGACAATAATCTTTCGGTAGTTGCTTTTTTAAAAGCTTTCCCAAGAAAAAAGCGGATAGACATTGTGGATATATTACGCGGAGCAATACCGCTGCCGATTGACTTCAAAGAGCTTAAGCTAATCGGGAAAACGCTAAATATTCCGGATGAAGAACTTTATACAATGTGGGAAATCAGATTAAAACAGGTACTTGAAACATCCGGCATGAATATATATTCTAACTCCGGACTTGTAAATTCAATGTTTGAATGCGCCCATAAATATATATCAGAACACAAAAACTAAAACAGAACTTTATTCTTTTATTTGAAAAGTACACTTAACACAATGGGCTTTAGGCAGTAAAACAAGGTTATCATCGAGGTCATACATACTGGCAACTCTTGTTATTAAAGGTTCACCGCATATCGGACATTTTAAATTAGTTTCATGACGCAAAATTCTTGGTTTTAAGTCCTCAATAATATCCTCAGGAATAATTTCAAACTCATATTCACGTTCATGTTTTTTTATTTCGGTCGGAGAACATTTCAAAGCTCTGGCAAGTTTTTGACGAACACTGACCGGTAAAAATAAATCTTTGCCGGACTCAATATCATCAAGAACCTCAATATCTATACTCGCCCTGGCAGCCAGTCCGGATAACGAATAGCCTGCTTGTTCTCTTCTTGTTTGAATAAATTCCGCTAAACTTGTCATGACTATTATTATACGTGGTTAAATTAATAAGTAAATATACCAATTTATCACAACATCTACATAAGTTTTAGGCGGGCTTATTTTGCCCGCCTAAAACTTATTACATTTTTAATAACGGATTTGATACCTAAACCAATCCGGCTGATTATTACTCCAGTTAATCCTGTCAAACTCCAAAATTGTATCAACTTTGATTTTTGTAGGGTCACTTACCCTTAAAGATTCTAAAATTATAGTTCTATAGTCCTGCAAATAACGGTTTAAAGCTTCGCGTATTCTGGGTTCAGTCCATTTATCAGGATTTTTATCCATGGATTTTTTAAGTGCAGGGAAACAAACATCAAGATGGTTTACCATATAGTTCATAACCAACTTATCTACTGTATCTCCCTTATTTACAAGAACATGTGCATCACGAACTGCTCCGCCCTCAATCATGCGGCGTTTCATAGAATGTGTTGCATTAGCGTAAAGATTTTCTTTTTGCGCTATTGTAAAGTCATCTTTATGAGCGATACACCAATCAATAAACTTATTACCGGAGTATGTTCCATTTTTGACATCTTCTGAGGACATGAATGTTTCAAGGTACTGTTTTACTTCATCATCAAGTATAAACTCTACCCTGCCCAGGAAGGGAGTTAAAGATTGGTCACTTAAGCTTAACCCCATTAATATATCTTTAGCTGTTTTAGCTGCTTCACCTTCTTTGCAGTTATCCGGCAATAGATATATTAATTGTGTAACATCGATTCCTTCCGGGAGTTTTTCTTTATCAAAACTCCGGTTCCCGTCCTCATTGACTGATAAATAAGTTTTGATAAGGGAGAGCCTGTTTTCGTCGCTTATAACAGAATTCTCATTATAATTTTCAACGAGGATTTTTCTTATTTCTTTATTATCAGGGAATTTTTCAAGTATTTTGTTATTAGGTATACATGAGAGGAATGAGACTTTATTTTTGATGAAATCAATAACCTCTTCTTCTGTCATACCCTCAATAAATTTTTCATAATGAGGTACAATAGTTTCAGCTGTTACGATTTTTTCAATCTCATATGTATATTCATTACAGCTTATATCTTCAAGTTTAATGTAGTCGACTAATGCTGACAACATATCACTGTTTCCACGCCTTACCAGTCCGTATATCTCTTCAAGAGTCGGACGTCTGGACGGCTCAAAAGTATACGTTTTTGTACCGTCTTCAGCTGTTGTTACCGTGAAGAATGTTTCCAGTATTTCTGTCTTTAAGCCGGCTTTTTCCTCGTCAGTAAATTCGGATTCATCTACTTTATTAAAGATATCAATCAGATATCTTGCATTATCCAATTGTCCATTAGCTTCTATGAATAGTTCTTTTGCTTTTTCTACAGCTTTTTTATTGAGTTCTGCTTTGTATTCATCTTTTACATTCAGATGACACAAAGTCTCCAGATTAGAATTGTTAATAAGTGTTTCTATATCCGCTTTTGATGCTTGAAAATATATTGTATTTTCTGCCAAACTATTACTTAACACATCATCATTTACTGCCGCATATTCTTTAAATAATTCTGTCTTTTTCGCATCAGTATCAGCAGTCTTAAATTTTGTAACAAATTCATCTAAAACCTCTGCTGAAGCAGCTCTCGGGCCCTCTGGCGATATATATTGAATATTTCCGTCATTATCCGTTGCCAAATATTTTTCAAGAATACCTTTTTCTGTGACTGCTTCAATCTTAAACGCACCAATATTTGCTGTTTTTTTCAGAACAGACTTCAGTTCATGTTCTGTATCTGAAAGCATTTCCCCGCGCATTTCTTTATCTCTTATTGACTTAAACAAAGCAGTCATTGTTTCAAAAGCCATTAAATCTTTTTCAAACACCGTTCTGTCAAAAGTCCCGGATTCATCAAGAATAACGGCTCTTACAACAGCCGGATTCAAGGTTTTCAGCATTTCATTTATAAGAGCTTTTGTCTCGGCGGAATTCTTGTCAACAAGATTACCGTCTTTTAATTGTGAAACAATATCTGCCAGAGCTTCTCCCGTTAAATTCAGATTTACTTGTAATTTTAGCTTGTCTAAATTTTCAGTTTTTCTGTGAGCGGCAGCCTCCGGAGTTTCATCCGGTTTTGCCGACACCGTCTGCAATGCTTCAAAAGCCTCTTTTTTATCTTTTAGGCCCTGAAGAGTTTCAGATACCAGAACTGCCGAACCTGATTTTGTCAAATACTTCTCTTCGGCTAATGTATTTTCGCCCTCCCCGGTTGTTCTTGTATACTTTATAACTCCTTCTTCACCATCAACTTCTGTTTTTGTCCATCCCTCCGGATTAAAATCTTCGGCTATTTTAATAGAGCTTTCTCCGACAGATATCGGTACTCCTGTATCTTTAGCGGGATGACCC
>CALUTN010000024.1 GCA_944323665.1 Candidatus Gastranaerophilales bacterium
CATGCAGCCAAAACATTTGAAAAACCTTTTAAAAACTGCATCAAATGGATTGTCCAGGCACAAGATACCGCAATAAATCCTACAAGATATTCAAGCATTAATATCCAGCCGACAAGCCAGGCCATAAATTCACCTAAAGATGCAAATGTGTATGCATAAGCTCCGCCTGCAACAGGGATCATTGTTGCTATCTCGCTATAACATAAGGCTGAAAATATACAAGCTATTGCCGCAATTATCATAGAAATAACAAGAGCCGGTCCTGCGCCGTTTTCACCTGCTGCCGCAGTACCTACAATTGCAAAGATTCCGGAGCCGATAATTGCACCAACTCCGAGTATAATTAAATCCATTACACCCAAAGTCTTTTCTAATCCGCCTTCTTTTGCTCCTTCAAGAGCATCATCCGGATTTTTTCTTGTAAACATCTTTCTCACAACATTTGAAAATGAAGATAAAAATTCTACGTTTGCCATTTCCCGCCTTTCATTAGCTGCTGATAGTACATCCGGAGAAACTTTTAAATTTCGGCTATATTTCACAAAAGTTTCTCTTATAAAATATTATTTCTTTAACAGAGGGAAACCTAATTTTTCTCGTTGCTTGACATACAATTCCGCTACCGCGGATGCCATGGTTCGAACTCTGTTAATGAAATTTATACGTTCATCCTTACTTATAACCCCTCTTGCGTCAAGCAAGTTAAAAGTATGTGAGCATTTAAGAACATAGTCATAAGCAGGAAGTACAAGTTCTGCATTTAAACAATTGTCAACTTCTTTTTGATAAGAATCAAATAATGAAAACAATCTATCGGCATTTGAGTATTCAAAGTTATATTTTGATTGTTCTATCTCATTTTGAAGGTAAATATCGCCGTATTTTAATTCATTATTCCACATTATATCAAATACGGATTCTTTGTTTTGAATATACATAGCAATTCTTTCAAGACCGTATGTAATCTCTAAAGCAACCGGCTTAACCTCAAGTCCGCCAACCTGCTGAAAATAGGTAAATTGTGTAATCTCCATACCATCGAGCCAGACTTCCCAGCCCACACCGGCAGCACCTAAAGTTGGAGATTCCCAGTTATCTTCAACAAATCTTACATCATGTTTTTCTAAATCAATCCCCATAGCTTCAAGACTTTTTAGGTAAAGTTCCTGAGCATTATCCGGAGACGGTTTTAATATAACCTGATATTGAAAATAATGTCCGAGTCTGTTAGGATTCTCGCCGTATCTTGCATCTGTCGGTCGTCTGCAAGGCTCAACCATCGCTGTAGAAAACGGTTCCGGGCCTAATGCTCTTAAAAAAGTCGCCGGATTCATAGTAGATGCACCTTTTTCTATATCATAAGGCTGTTGAATTATACAGCCATATTCAGACCAGAATCTTGATAAATTTAATATTAAGTCTTGAAAATTAAGTGCCATCCGTTTTCCAATATTGTAAATTATACACTTATTAGATTATAAACATAAAATCTTCAATAATCAAATCACAAGAGATTTTTTGTAAACTTTTGTAAAACCCCTATTAATTTTGAAATCAGGCTATATATATAAACTTTTATAATTTTCTCAAAGAAGAATAAGTTTTATTGGATTTTACTACCAGTAGAAAACACGTACTCACAAAAAAGAGTTTATTGCTAATCAAATCTTTTTCTAATTAATCCATCTGAAGCTTGTAACATAATCATCTCCGTTAATATTTCCTTTGATGATTGCAATGAATTTTCTATATTGTTTATTAGAAA
This sequence comes from Candidatus Gastranaerophilales bacterium, assembly GCA_944323665.1. GTDB lineage: Bacteria > Cyanobacteriota > Vampirovibrionia > Gastranaerophilales > Gastranaerophilaceae > CAG-196. Next base: position 1,766 of record CALUTN010000024.1, read on the forward strand.
ACTCAATTCCCGGAATCTTATTTATTTTATCAACGAGTTTATTATCCAAATCAACTCCAGGTATCATATTAAACAGTGTATTAATAGATATATTACCCAGAGGACCGAAAAGGGTAGAAATCTTTTTAGATAAAAGCCCAAAAACTTCCATGTCTGCAATTGAGGTTGAAAAGTCTAAGTGCCCGCCGACAAAAATACTTAAATCTTCTCCTTTTGTAAGAATTTCGAGATTATCTGTTTTACCCTCAGTAATATCCATCCGGCCTTTTATGCTTGAAAATTCTCCGGTTTTGAGCGGAGTAATTATGTCAATTATACTATTTATTGAAACACCTGTAAGCCCGCCTTTAACAAGATTTCCTGCTTTTAAAAGATACTCTAAAGACCCTAATTTCGGCATTCTGCCATCTTTAACACTGAATTCCATTCTGCCGTTGAGTGTTTTCATACAGTTATCAAAATTTGTTCCGCTGCAAGAAAGATCTACGGAGCCAGTCATATCTCCATAAATTTGATTTTCTAAATCAAATAATGCTATACTCAATTCATTTGCATTTATGTTATCCGCATTTAAATCGACTCTCATATTATTATTGTTGAAATTAAATTTATATTTGCCGTTTAAAGTGCCTTTAGCAATATTAAATTTGAATTTATCTATATCCAAAATTCCTTTTGAATTAAGGCTTGCGCTAGCTTCAAAATCAGATGCATTAATATTTCTCAGTTGAATTTTATCTGCCTTCATAACAAGATTTTCAAAAATTATAGAATTCATATCAAAACCCTCGAGGGAATCGAATGAAGAAACTGTATCAACTTGAGAGGTTTTAAGTCTTTCAACAATATAGTTAAGGTTCAAATCACTCGTATAAAGTTCCATTCTTTCAAGTTGGTAAGGTTGGTTAAGCTTATTTTTAGCGGTTCCTTTGAGTTTTATATCATTTCCGAGAATTTCGCCCTTTGTATTTATTTCAACGATTTTTTCTTTGAACACAAGTTCAATATTTTTCATTGTAGTATCCAAAAAAGGAATATTAGTTTCAAATATATGAAAATCTCCTAATATCTGCGGGTTGGAAAGCTTTCCGTTAATTTTTAAATCAGATGTAAACTGTCCTTGCTTAATGTTGGGTTTTCTGAAAATTATATTAAAAATTCGGGCATCCGTAGGATGTTGGGTTTTAATATACAAATCTTTGAATCCCAAATCATCTTTATATATATCAACCCCGCCTTTAACTTTAAGCATATTCAGCCGTGTTTGTCTGCCGCCTTGAGAATCTATAAGTTTGTCGTATGAAAAATCTTTTATTTTTAAGGTTCTTCCGTTAAGAACTTTTGTATCAAGGTCTAAAACAATAGCATTTTCAACATCTCCCATTGTAGCTCCGAGGTGATAAAAACTTGAATCTTTACTCATATTAATACTTGAAAGTATGTCGAAATTATTATAAACTCCTTTAAATTTTGCCCAATAAACAATATCACCTTTTATCTTTATCGGGTAGACCTGTTTTTTGTTAATATATTTATCAATAAATTCTTGCTGCGGCTTTGAACTTAAATACAAATTAAAATTTTGTTTATCAAAAATATTTCGTATTTCTCCATTGAGCAGCACGGGCATTTTGTCTGCAAGAATATTTATCTTTTCAAGGATAAGGGTATTATTTTTCAATCCGATATTTCCGTTGATAATATTTATCGGAAGTTCAAGCGGCAAATATATAAGTGAAATTCCGCCTATGTCCGTATTTGTAAGAAGCTTTCCGTTTATAAATTTCAGGCTGCAGTTAATTGAACCTTCCCGGAATCTTATATCTTTTAGAAAGTCCAATTGTTTGGGGAAAAGTCCGCTTGTGAATATATCATTAAATTTGTTCAAGTTTTTCGCATTTAATTTAATTGTACCGTTTGATACCGGTCTTTCAGAAAATGCGTTGTCAATTGTCAAATCGGTTTCAAATTTATTGTCAGGAGTGTTTAAAAATCCCATCAAATTTTTAATATCCAGTTTACCACGGGAGAGTGCTATTTCTCCGGAAGAAACTTTGAAACTGCTTTTGGGATTGGATGAAAGTATTTTAGAATGCAATTCTAGGCTGTTGTAGTCAATTGTATCAAACTTTCCTTTATATTTGGCCTTTACTGAAATAAACGGCAGAATTTGTTTTTCGCGTATTTTTTGATTTTCTATAAGAATATTGGGATTAAAATCCGGTATATTTAGAATAAAATTTGTATAGTTATTTTTAACTTCGGCATTGATATCCATTGCCGAGTTGTCCATAAAAGCACGAAGTGTTGCGGTCATATTTGTCCCGTCAAAAAGAATTTTTCCGTTAGTTTTTTCAACAGTCATACCGTCTGCGGAAAAACTATTATCTTTGAGATTTAATTCACCTTTAGCAAAAGCATTTTTGTTAAACTTAAGGTCTGAAATATCCTTAACCTCACCATAAATCTTCATTCTCAGGTCGGAAAGTCCTTCTGCTTTATCCAATTTGGGCATTAATTGCTTGATTTCCGGTATCATACTTGAAGTATTTACCGCCCTGTAAAGATATGCCGTATTCTGATTCTTTGTATTAACAGTAAAATCAAACTTTCCTCCCAGAGAACAACTTCCTTCTATTTCAAAGTCTTTACCGTCAACCTTTCCGCCTTTAGACTTGAATATTGCATTTTCATCATCAAAAGTCAAGACGGAATCGGCGTTTGTGAGTTTTAAATTTGGAATCCCGGTAAAATTAACAGTGGTATTTTTTGTTCTAAAAATTCCCCAAACATGTGGATTTTTACGATTGCCTTTTACTGTAATATCAATATTTCCTTTACCGTAAATATCCATAATTGGCACCGGTCCGATTACGAAGTTAAGAATTTCATGCAGCGGATTGACAACGGATTCAGCAATGTGTAAATCTACGGAAGGGGTGCTTTTTACGGTCATATCGGCATATTTTATGTTATACAATTCCACATTACCTTTAACCCAGACCTTCTCGGTATTGCCGGCCGGTACTAAAACATCATAATCAGCATCCCGTCCGTTAAACCGGAGCTTTATAGTTGCTCCGTTCGAAGTATTTGGAATAGGCTTTATCAGTATACCGTCATCAATATATACGTCACCTGTTATGTCCGGTTCGGGAAGTCTTCCCGTAATGTTAAAATTACCGATTACATTTCCATAAAATTTATAATTTTTTAGACGCTCAGTATTTATTTCTTCTATTTTAAAAGCCGGAAGGATATTTACTAAATCTTCAATACGGGATTGATTGAGAATTAGTGTCAGGTTAAGAAAAGGTTTTGTTTTGCCCAGGTAATTCCTGATGCTGCCCTTTACAGTAATATCTATATTTTCGGAATTTATGTCAATATTTTCAAAATCAATAACTTCTCGTTTTATATTAAACTTTGATTTTACACTCACCGTAGCCGGCAAAATAATTGATTTTGACGATTGTTTCATAATTGCGGAACAATTTTTAAACTGTGTTATAAGTTCTCCTTTATTAGCTTCTGCGTTTATTGTTCCGTTCAGAGAAATCAAATCTTTAGGCAGATAATTTTTAAAATATATTTTTAAGGGTGCTAAATCCATATTGGAGATATGAACTTCAAATACCGTTTTTTTTATGTTGTTGTCTTTCGGTAAGTATAAATTTATATCGGTATTTGATACTTTATCCTGGATTTGAAGTTTATTGTGGGCTTTGATTTGTAAAAATTGTTTTTTTCTTAGATATAAAAATTTAGTTCCGCTGTATGAAATCGGTTTTTTTATATCTTTTTGATACATTAAAATTTCAAAACTATCAATTTTCAGCGAATCAAGCTTGAGTTTTGTAGTTTTCAATCGATCAAAAAAATGTTTATCCAGTTCGACATTATCTTTTAAAGAGGAAGATATATATACCGATTTTGCTTCTGCATTGTTAATATGGAGCCTGCCCGACAAAAGCGGGAGCAATCTTATTCTTATTTTAAAATTTTTGATTACTGCTCTGTCTTTACCGCTTTTTTGTTTTATGGTTACAAACGGAGTTTCAAAACTGAGTATGGGGATAACTGACAGTTTGAATGCAGGTTTGTTTATTGTTATGGTATAATCAGAATTTGCCGTTAAATTTTTGCATAAAGCTTTAACTCCGGCAGACAGACAAAGGGGCAGAACCCCGAGCCAAAAAATATAAAATGTTATTATTATAATTATGTATTTATTGAACTTTTTAAGCATTTTAATTAGATTATAATATATATAAAAAAATAAATATAGTAAGTAACATGATGTAAATTTTTGGCACTTTTTGATATATATGTTATAATTCCGGTGTGAGAGATTTTTTTAAATTATTATTAGTTGGGATAATTTTAGTATTTGCTCCTGTTGTATTTGCTCAGGAGTACAAAGTTATTGTTATTCCGGATAATATTGTGACAGAGAATGCCTCTCTGGATTCATATATATATGATGCCGCATCAGAGTTCTTTGCTGATGAAGTAATTAATATTTTAAACCAAACAGATTTTATAACAGCTCCGCGGGTAAGTGAAACACGTCATACCTTAAAGGGACGGCCTAATGCAATGCTGGCTGCAAAATCTTTAACTGACAGATTCCGGACAACGTATAATGTTGATTATAATTTAGTCAGGAAATTGGCAGTCAACTTGAATGCGCAGTATGTGCTTTTAATAACTTCATATATTGATTCCGAAAATTATATTTTAAGACGAACATTTTGGGATTTTTTAAATATAGCAGGGGCAACAGTTGTGGATCCGGCGTACAAAGTTTCCACCTATGCTGTACTTGTAGATACAAATACAAATCACACACTGTGGTCTGATACATTCTATAAAACAATTAGTGTATGCGAGAATCGGATTATAACCCGGGGACCGTCGCCGCAGACCGAGCAGCTTCAAAAAATAAAAGACTATTCACGGCTGCTCTGTCCGGAAATAGCACAGAATGTTCAAAAAAGCATTTTGCCGCCTGAGGTTATGGCAAAGGAATCTAATCAGATATACTATGATATCGGAAATATTGACAATGTCTTTACTAAAAAATACAGACGCTGGGGTAAAGAAACAAACAAAGTTTATAATTCTCTGAAATCTGGTAAAAAACCCGAAGATAAGCTTCAGATTCCGGAAAAAGAAATGCAATCAGAATTGGAAGTTGAGGCAAAACCTGTTTATCCGCAAAAAGGAGTAAATAATGGGAAGATAAATTCTAAAGAAAGCACATCTAAACAGTCTGCCGAAACAAAGCCGGCGACTTCCGGCAAGGTAATTAACCTTAATCAGCAAGAAGTTAAAACGAGCGAAATTAAAGACGCTGTCTATAAAAAACCTGCTTCAAATAATAATTTAAATGAGAATAATTTTATTCCGGATATCAATTACAAAAAAAACAAAAAAAATACTCTTTATGGAGATAATTATACATCAAGACCGCCGCTCAGGAATTATGCAAATTAATTTCTTTACTTTAGCTTGTCTTTGAATTATTCTTGACTAACAAGGAGAGTCTTATGGAAGATTGTATTTTTTGTAAAATTATCAACGGGGATTTCGGAACAGAATTTGTTTATGAAAACGAGGATGCGGTTGTGTTTAAAGATATTAATCCAAAAGCGGATACACATCTTCTTGTTGTACCGAGAGTCCATGTTGAATCTTTAAATGAATTGAATGATGCAGCCCTTTTGGGCAAATTAATGATGACTGTTAGGGCTGCCGCCGGGAAAGCGGGGCTTAAATCATACAGAACGGTTATTAATACCGGAAAAGAAGCGGGGCAGGAGGTTTTCCATCTGCATATTCATATACTATCAGGGAGAATTAAACTATGACACTAACTCAAGAAAAATTTTATAAGGAAATTACACCATCAGGTTTTGGAATTGCAATTAAGCAGAAGGAAGTCTTGTTTTCAAAACAATCTGACTTTCAAAAAGTTGAGATTATTGATACGGACAGTGCTTTAGGTAGAATTTTAACACTTGATGATTTAATGATGACAACAGAAGGAGATGAATTTCATTATCATGAAATGATTGCTCATATTCCTATGATGCATCACAAAAATCCAAAAACTGTTCTTGTTATCGGCGGGGGTGACGGAGGAACGGTAAGAGAAGTTCTTAAGCATGATACCGTAGAAAAAGTTGTTCTTTGTGAGATTGACGGAATGGTTATTGAGGCTTGTAAAAAATATCTTCCGACAATATCTTGCGAGTTAGACAACCCGAAATGTGAAATACTGGTTCAGGATGCTATTGAGTATATAAAAGATAAAGAAAATATGTTTGATATAATTCTTATTGATTCCACAGACCCAATGGGCCCCGGCGAGGGATTGTTTACGGAAGAATTTTATACAAACGTTAAACGCTCGCTCAAACCGGGCGGGATAATGTCTGCGCAGTCGGAATCTCCGTTTGTCAACAAAGAAGAGATTAAGAAAATGTATAAACTTTTAAAGAAAGTTTTCCCTGTTTGTGCAACATATACTTCTAATATTCCTACTTATCCCGGCGGATACTGGGCATGGGCATTTTGTTCCCGAGATATTGAACCGCTTTCGTATTTTGATGAACGGAGAGCTGCAGATATTACAAAAACTTGTAAAATATATAATAAAGAGTATCATAATGCCAGGTTTGCTCTTCCGAATTACTTAAGGGATATATTATCGGATAACAATTAACTTGAAGAAGGCGTGAGATAAAACCTCCGCCTTTTTCATTGAGCAATTGTTTTACAAATCGTTACAAATAGTGTATACTAACTAAGTAAACGTATGAAATAAGAGGAAGTTTTAGATGAGTAATATTGTTATTTATTCCACAAAACCGATGCCGGATTTGGAAGCTTTGCTTACTGATATTGATGAAGCCGATATAAGAACGGTTGATATTCGTCAGATGAAAGATTATGCGGTTATAAATCCGTCGTTAATGATTGTTGAAAATATTGACCTTGCAAATGATGCATTGATGACTAATAAATTCCCATGCCCGATATTATTTTTAGGGCCGGTCAGACGTGATGTAACAATAAGAGCGGAAGGTTTTGACTTTATTTCAGTTCCTGTTAATAAAGATGAGTTGATAGTTCGTGTCAATGCTCTCTTAAGAATTAAGGAAACTAAAGATAAGCTTGAACGTGTGAGTACAACGGATGATTTAACAGGGCTGCATAACAGAAAATATTTACAGGAACGTCTTGAAGAAGAAATATCCCGTTCCAAACGTTACGGAACAAAACTTTCATGTATTTTGTTTGATATAGATTTCTTTAAAGTTGTAAATGACATGTATGGCTATGAATGGGGTGATATTCTTTTGAGAAATATTGCTAATAAATTATCAGCAATGGTCAGAAAAGAAGATATACTTACCAGATACGGAGATGAAGAATTTCTTCTTGTTCTGCCTAATACCTCAGAAGAAAACGCATTTTTATTCGGGGAGAGATTCCGAAGAGAAGTTGAAAAAATGGAATTTATACCGGCAGGAGAAGAAGAGCCGCACAAAGTTACAATTTCCGGTGGTATTTCAACTTATCCGTGTATGCCTGACGTGGATGAAGATGCAAATACTGTTATAAGATATGCGGAACATGCCCTTTATAATGCTAAACATAGAGGAAAAAACAAAATTATACAGTTTTCTCAGATGAATCTTGAGATGTAAAAACTAAAAAGCCGCTTTATAAGGGCGGCTTTTATATTTCATATTTTTTAACAAGTTCTGTGCGATAACGTTTGTATTGGTTATTAAGTTCAGTCATATCGATGGCTTTATTTATTGCGTGTATTGCGTTTTCATAGTCTTTTATTTGCTCATAAGAGTAAGCAAGATAAAAATAAGCATACGGTGTATTTTCAATCTCAGCCTGGTGTTTAATTGCATGAACACGTTTGATATCAACTTTGGCTTTCAGGTCTTTGTAGAGGGCTAAGTCCTCTTCAGCTCCCTTTATATCACCTAATGCAGTTCGGAGTTTACTTCTTTTATCATAGAGAAAATATGCTCTTTCATCTCCTGAAACTTCATTTATAGCAAGATTAATATACTTTAGTGCCGTATTTTTATCCGAATAAAAATATTTGTCGGACTGTGCTATAAATTCTTTCATTTTATCGGTACTTACAAGCGAAGAATCAAAGGTATAGTTTATTGTAATTTGTTCTCTGGGACTGTCTGCCGGAAAGATTCCGAACGGTTCGGATTTTTTAAGTGCATCAAGGGCCGATTCATCAAATATTTCATTACCTGAGCTTTCCAATATTCGTGAGGATATTAATCGTCCGTTTTTATCAAGTTTGAATAGAACTGTTACATGTCCTTCTTGAATAACATCCGGAGGATGCCAGTTTTTTTGAATGGTACTTTTAACAGAGCTCATATACGGAGCAAAAGCCATCTGAACAGAACCGGATACGGACGGTCTATAATAAGCATTATAATTATCCGCCCAGACAGGCAGTACGAAAAATAACAAACAAACCATCCCTATAAACCTTTTCTCCATAATGATATTGTATTTAAAAATAGTAATAAGAGCAAGATTGTAAACATTCAATAGATATCTTTCCTTATTTAAAAATATTAATTAATCATTAAAAAACCGTTGATTTTTCAAAAATATCATTAAAATATAATTGTAAGGGTAAATTAACATTGTGTTTATCAGAAAAATTTACCCCCGGAGTTTAGACTATGATTGATTTTGAAAAATTTACTAACTATTCGCAGGAAATTATATTTGCTGCAAACGCTAAAAAAGATTTTTACAAGAATACGGAAGTCCAGCCTGAACATATTGTTATGGCGATGATTGAGGATAAGGGAATCTCAAAGGATTACTTAGAAGAACTCAAGCTTCTTAATCAGCATTTTATAAACGAAGTTGTCTCCAAAATCAAATCTTATCCGACGATTTCAACACCGCCTTCCTCCCAGCAGGTATTTTTGTCGAGAGAAGCTAACTCTCTTCTGGAGATTGCAACTCAAGAAGCACAGAGCTTAAAGGACGAATACATCGGGATTGAATGCCTGCTTTTAGGTATGACAAAGCTGGAAGGTTCGTTTATTCAGGACTTGATGAGAAAACAAGGTGTAACTACAAACTCTGTTTTGAGTGCTATGAAAAAAATAAGAGGTAATAAAAAAGTGGATACAAAAAATGCAGAAGAAAATATGAAGGCTCTTGAAAAATATTCAACCGACCTGACAGAAATGGCTCGTAAGGGTAAATTAGACCCGGTTATCGGGCGTGATGAAGAGGTCAGAAGAATAATTCAGGTGCTTAACAGAAGAACAAAAAATAATCCGGTTCTTATAGGTGAGCCGGGCGTCGGTAAAACCGCTATTGTTGAAGGTCTTGCCCAGAGAATTATACGAGGCGATGTCCCTGAAAGCTTGAAAGATGTTAAACTCATCTCTCTTGATTTAGGTGCACTGGTTGCAGGCGCTAAGTTCAGAGGCGAGTTTGAAGAACGTTTGAAAGCCGTACTCAAAGAAGTTCAGGAATCAAACGGGGAAATTGTCATGTTTATTGATGAACTTCATACCGTCGTTGGCGCCGGAGCAACAGAAGGTTCAATGGATGCCGGAAACCTCCTCAAACCAATGCTTGCAAGAGGTGAATTAAGAACAATCGGTGCTACAACTATTAATGAATACCGTAAGTATATTGAAAAAGACCCTGCTCTTGAAAGAAGATTTCAGCCTGTAATGGTGGATGAGCCGTCTGTTGAAGATACTATTTCAATTCTAAGAGGTTTAAAAGAAAAATATGAAGTCCATCACGGAATCAGAATCTTAGACAGTGCTCTTATTCAAGCTGCCAGACTTTCTGACAGATATATTACTGACAGATTCCTGCCGGATAAGGCTATTGACCTTATTGATGAAGCAGCATCCGCATTAAGAATTGAAATTGATTCTATGCCGGAAGAAATTGACACAATGATGAGGCAGAAAATTCAGCTTGAAATCGAAAGAGAAGCTCTTAAAAAAGAAACTTCTCCTGAATGTATTGCAAAAATTGATAAATTAACTTCCGAAATAGATGATTTGGAAGGTAAAATTTCTAAACTCAAAGCTCAATGGGAAGTTGAAAAAGAGAATATTTCAGGCGAAGCCGGAATCAAAGATGAAATTGATAAGGTGAAAAACAAGATTGCGGAAGCTGAAAGAAATACGGATTTGCAGACCGCAGCAGAGCTTAAGTACGGCAAATTAATGGAGCTTGAAAAGAAACTTCAATCTATGCAAGGTAAAGAAAGAAGTGAAAATCAACTTCTTAAAGAAGAAATTGACGGCGATGATATAGCGGAAGTTGTCAGCAAATGGACAGGAATCCCTGTTAATAAGCTTGTTGAAAGCGAAATGCAAAAACTTCTTAAGATGGAAGATGTGCTTCATAACCGTTTGATAGGACAGGATGAGGCTGTTGATACGGTTTCAGATGCTATACGCCGTGCTCGTTCCGGATTGAAAGACCCTAAACGACCGATTGGTACATTTATTTTCTTAGGTCCGACCGGTGTCGGTAAAACAGAACTTGCAAAGACTCTTGCAGAATTTCTGTTTAATGACGAGGATGCAATCATAAGAATTGATATGTCAGAATATATGGAAAAACATAACGTTTCCAGATTGGTCGGAGCTCCTCCGGGATATGTCGGCTACGAAGAAGGCGGACAGTTGACAGAAGCCGTCAGAAGAAAACCATACTCCGTAGTATTGTTTGATGAGATTGAAAAAGCCCATCCGGATGTATTCAATCTTATGCTGCAAATCTTTGATGACGGACGTTTGACTGATTCTAAAGGCAGAACAATAGATTTCAAAAATACCGTAATCATTATGACAAGCAACATCGGCAGTGATATAATCCTTGAGGATTCCTTAAATTCAGCTCTTAATCAGGGTAACTTTGACGAAACAAAAGAAAAAGTTATGACTATAATGAGAGAAAAATTTAAACCGGAATTCCTTAACAGAGTTGATGAGATTATCTTCTTCAAGGCTCTGACTCTGCAGCAGTTATCATCAATCGTTGATATTCAGATGGAACATTTGAGAAGCCTGCTCAAAGATCACAATATTACATTTGATATAACCGATGATGCTAAGGAATTCCTTGCAACAAGAGGATTCAATCCGGTCTATGGCGCAAGACCGCTTAAGAGAGTAATAAGACAAATGGTTGAAAACCCGCTTTCTAAGCTTATTCTTGCCCAGAAATTTACTGACGGCGACCATTTGAAAATTGATGTCAAAGACGATGAACTTGTTTTTGATAAGGTGTAATACAAAAAGCGAGGGGCGGAGCCGGAACGGCTCCGCCCCTCTTGTTATATATCAAGCACTAACGGAAAACAGTACAACTGTGGTGAAAACCAGTATACTCAAGGTAAAACCTATAATAATTTTTATAACGGGATGGATGCCGAGAAAAGCTTCGTCTTCAAGTTCAAGCTGCTTAAGAACATTTTTTGAAAAATCCTGTTTCACATCGGCTTTTGTTTTTCTAAAAGAGTCGTTCATTAATTTTCTGATGTTATAAGTATCTTCGAGGTCTTTACGGGCTTTTTTGTTATTAATGGTAAATTTTTTTATTTTAACATTTTCTTCACTTGATAATTCATTATCTACATAAGCTGACAGGTTATTTTTAAACACTCTGTACTGGCTGGAAGCCGGAACATTGGATGCGGAGGAGTAGCGTAGTTCTTCCGGTATAGCTTCTTCTTTGCCGAAAGCTGTTTTCAAATCGCATAGCATGGATTTAATGATTTCGTACTTAGCTTTGCAGGCAGGGCAGGTTTCGAGATGTTCTTCCACCTTGGTTTTGAGGGTTTTGCTCAAGTCGTTGTCAATGTAAAAAGAGATTAGTACATCCATTTGTGCGCAGGTTAGTTTCATTTGTTTTTACTCCTTTATATAAATTCTTTAAGTTCTTCTTGTAATTTCAATCTTGCACGGGAGATTCTGGATTTAACGGTGCCGAGGGTTGTGTTTGTGATTTTGGAAATGTCTTGGTAGCTCAACCCCTCGTATTCTCTTAGCAGGAGAGTGATTCTAAGGTTTTGCGGCAAAGTCATCAATGCGGCTTTTATAAGTTTTTCGATTTCCGAGAATAAACATTTTTGACCGGGTTCGCATCCCAGTTTGTCTTTTATTTCGTTTAACTTATCTTCATCAAATTCAAGCATGTTATTTTTTGAATTCTTTTTGATGTGGTCATAAAAGGTATTTGTTACAATTTGATTCAGCCAGGATTTAAATTTTTTTGTTTCTTTCAGTTTAGGTAAGGATTTAGCCATTTTTAGCAAAGTTTCCTGAGTCAGGTCGGAGATATCTTCTTTTTTTGCCGTAAGATGTGAAAACATGGTGTAAATGTTTTTTTGTGTTCTTCGGATAAGCTCTTCAAGCGCTTTAACGTCCCCGTTTTGCGCCAGAATGATTAACTCCTGAAAATCTCCTTTTTTGTACATGGCTTTTGACATAATTTATTTTGTATTTACCTATTGTGAAAAGGTATCCCCTTTGTTATATAATCAATCAGGTATAATATTTGAGGTTTATTTTATGCAAAGAATAATTGATGCGAACTTTAACCGTTCATCGGAAGGGGCAAGGGTTCTGGAAGAAATAGCCAGATTTATTCTAGAAGACGAGAGTCTTTCAGAGAGTTTCAAGAGTATCAGACATTCAATTAACAAGATATCTGATAAATATTACGGTGAGAATCTTGCTTCCAGAGACAGCGAAAATGATATCGGGATAAATATCAATAATCCGGATACCAGACAGGGTGTGGATACGATATTTAAAGCGAATATCAAGCGTTTGGAAGAATCTTTGCGGGTTTTGGCTGAATATACAGGGAAGGCAGAGTTTGAAAAAATAAGGTATAAAGTTTATACCCTTGAAAAAGTTATGTATACCAAACTTTTAGAAAAATTCAGCAAATTAAGATTAAAAGATACAAAACTCTATTTGGTTACTAATTCAGATAAGTTTGAGACGGAAGATGCCTTTTTAAATGCGGTAGCTTCTGCACTTCAAGGCGGTGCAGATATTGTACAGTTAAGGGAGAAAACTCGTAATGCCGCGGAAACACTAGCCCTTGCTAAAAAAGTAAGACTTTTATGCGATGAATTTAATGCTGTTTTTATTGTAAATGACAGAGTTGATATAGCCTATTTAAGCGGTGCAGACGGTGTACATTTAGGACAGGACGATATAGATGTTGAGTCTGCCAGGAAAATACTTGGAGATAATGCAATAATCGGGGTTTCAACCCATGCTCCGAAGCAGGCAAAAAAAGCTGTGGCAGACGGCGCTGATTATATAGGCGCAGGTCCGGTTTTTACAACCCCGACAAAACCGGGAAGAGCATCTGTGGGCTTAGAATATATAAAATGGGTAAGTGAAAATATCAAAATACCGGCATTTGCAATCGGCGGTATAGATTTTTCTAATGTCGATTCCGTACTGCAAACCGGTATCGGAAGAATAGCGGTAGTAAGAGCGATAATCAATTCTGCTAATCCTAAAAAATCGGCTGAGGAGTTAAAATCCAAAATTTAGAGAAAAAGAAAACAGGTCGGTAATATCCTTCCTGTTAAGATTTTACACTAGCCGAAATATAAATAGCAATATCATTATACAATAAATATCCCGAAATTACAAATAATCTTATAAATATTTTACGTTCATTGTATATCTTTCTGTTCGCCATTTTGCTGTAACTCTTTTATAGAGCTATATTCATTTCATGCCCGTGAAAATAAGAAATGTTAAATTGTGTAACAATTATATAAGAAGTATATACAAATTTGTCAATTTTCTTTACAATAAAGGTTTTATTATATATAAGAGGACAACTTATGACAGGATATAATTACAACTCCATAGTCGGCAGACAAGAAGCAGAAGCTTTGAAAGAAATGATTTTCAAGCGCGCAAGAGAACGTGCTGAATCGTTGACTCAAGATGTTCAGGATGAATATACTAGCTCAGCACAAAATGACGTCATGGAAATAGCTCGCAACTCTTTTAATGCATCAAGAAATCCGTTTTCTTTTTCCGAAGTAAAACCTGTCGAAAAAACTGGGACCAAACGTGAAGATGTAGGTTTCCCGCCAAGGAAAATTGAATCAGTTTCGGAAAGTCCTTCCGAAAGCAGTTTAAAGGCAACGAATGACAGAATAATAAAAAATACGATTGAA
>CALUTN010000025.1 GCA_944323665.1 Candidatus Gastranaerophilales bacterium
CATCAAATTCCGGTTCTTTTTGCACACTGACTTCCGAAAAAGGTTTATTCAACATTTTTGTAACTTCCAAAGCACGAACAATTCTTCTTTTATTTTGAGTTTTAAGTTTTTCATAGGAAGGATAATCAACAATTTTAAGCTCTTCAAGCAAATCTTCTTTTTCTCTGGAATCTAACTCGGCTCGCAATTCCGGATTGGCTTCGACCCTCGGCAAAGAATACGTTTCAAGCAAAACTCTAAAATACAAACCGGTTCCGCCTGCGACTATAGGGATTTTTCCTCTGCTGAGAATTTCATATAAAACTTTTTTTGCATCGTCATAAAAATCTGCCACCGAATAATCAAATTCCGGCTCAACAATATCAATAATATAATGCGGGATCCCCCTCCGCTCTTCCATAGACGGTTTGGCAGAAGCTATATCAAAACCTTTATAAACAAGCCTTGAATCAGCCGAGATTATTTCTCCGCCGATTTTCTCCGCCATATTAATTGCCATGCCTGTTTTACCGCTTGCCGTCGGGCCTGCTATTGCTATAACTTTCGGTTTCATATATATATTCTACAATAAAAGTTTATTTTCGCCGGAATTTATGTTATAATCAGCCTATGTTTAAGAAAATTTTGACTCTGTTTTTATTGTCACTATCACTCTCAGCTTATGCAGCTGAGATCCCTGTGGATGCAAAGTTGGATTATAACCAGGGTATAGATTTCTATAAACTCGGTATGTATGAACGTGCAATTGAATCGTTCAGAAGTGCAATCCGTACTTATCCCGACTATATTGATGCATACTATAATTTAGGCACGGTACTTGAATATCTTAAACAATATTCAGAAGCTCTTACTGTTTTTAAACAAATATACTTAAGAGATCCTAATGATTATGAAGTTATTTATAAACTGGCATCTATATCCGCTAAGTTGGAAGATTACACGAAGGCTGCGGAATACATAGGTCTTATCCCGCAAACAAGTGATTATTATAAGAACGGACAGGAACTTGCAGAATCAATTAAGATTCAAACAATAATCCCTCCTGTTCAGTCAAACCCGCCATCTAAAATAGCCAGCCAATCCGGAATATATGAAAACATCCTTAGCCCGACAGGTATAACAACTGACCGAAACGGGAATATTTATGTTTCAACTTTTTCTGACAATTCCATTATAAAAATTACTCCTGATAATAAAAGAATTGTATTTCTAAAAAGTTCCCAGATAAACGGCCCTATAAGCCTTGCAAGTGATAATGCAGGTAATATTTATGTCTCTAATTATAATGCAAATAATGTTCTAAAAGTTACTCCTCAAGGGGTTGTATCTGTTTTAGTAAATAAACTCGACAAACCATACGGACTTCATGTCGACGGAGATATGTTATTTATAAGCTGCCAAGGCTCTAACTCAATCTACAGACAAAAAATCTCCAGATAAATTACTGCTCAAGTATCTTGATTTTTTCCCATGATTTGATTTAATCAGATATTATGGATATAAAAATAAAATTTATAGGAGCTATAAATGGTGCTATTGCTGCGGCATGTTACGGTATGAACCCATTATTTGCGCTTCCGCTTTATTCTGCCGGAGCTGATGTAAACTCGGTATTGTTTTACAGATATATAATCGCAACTTTTGTACTATGGCTTTACCTGAAATTTGTCAAAAAATATTCCTTCAAACTCACAAAAGAAGAAATCCTTCCGCTCATAATCCTGGGGCTGATTTTTTCATTTTCATCAATAACTCTTTTTAAAAGCTATACCTATATGGACGCAGGAATTGCTTCAACAATTCTGTTTATATATCCAATCCTGGTAGCTGTCATAATGGCTGTTTTTTTCAAAGAAAAGTTATTGTACTCAACAGTCCTCTCTCTTCTTCTCACTACAGCAGGTGTTGTTCTTCTTTACCATGGGAATCCGACACAAAGTCTCAGTCTTATTGGAGTTTTACTTGTTTTTTTATCAGCACTCAGTTATGCAATTTATATTGTCGGAGTTAAAAATATTCATGCTTTAAGGACTCTTAATTCAAAAAAATCTATTTTTTATGTCATGCTTTTCGGTTCAAGTATCTATATTTATAATGTAATTTTTAATACAAATCTTTATATAATCACAGAACCTCACCTCTGGATAAACATACTGGCATTATCAATTTTACCAACAATAATATCATTAATTGCAATGACTATCTCAATAAAACTAATCGGATCTACCGCAGCTGCTGTACTTGGCGCATTAGAACCGATTACTGCAATATTTTTCGGAGTAGTTGTTTTTCATGAACAGCTGACTCCGCGAATTATTGTAGGTATCATTACTATCCTGTTTGCAGTTATGATGGTTATTATAAAGAAAAGATAACAAATCTCAGCCCAACTCCGGGCAATTAAATTCGGGGATTTTATAATCATAGGGATTGATTGAAAACATTTTATCAAAACTTTCACTCATATTTTCACCTGTAAGCTCTACAAGAGCAAATCCTGTTTCCTGAGCAAGAGTTTTCACCTTAATATCATAATCAATACCAAGAACTTTAACTCCGGCTTTAACTCCGGCAAGACACGCATGAAATCTCATTCCTATTAGGTATTCTAATCCTGAAAGTTCTGCTAAAGCCTCAGAAACAGTGAGATTTTTAACTATTCTGCAGTTTGGCACCATTTTAGAAAACTTTTCCAAAATCGGCCAGTCAATACTGTCCTGTAAAGATATTAAGGTAACTTCTTCGTTCTTAAATCTATTTTTTATTTCCTGAGCAAGTTGAGCTAAAAACTCATCAGTTAATCCTTCACATCCTCTAAGTTGAACTCCTGCGCCATGCTTTTCTTTAACTTCCGGAATCTCTATCCCGAATACCGGGTCAGAAACGACTTCTGCAGGAATATTCCAGCCGGATAACATTTTCCGGGAATTAACATCTCTTACTGTTACCAGAGAACATCTGCGTAAAACAAATTTTGTTAAAAATTCCCCTATTTTTGTTTTAAAAGGAGTAAACCCCTGTGCAAAAATAATCACTTTTTTGTTAAACAAAAGAGCTGTCATAATTATTAACAAGTAATAAAAAAGACTCCTAAAACTTGTTACATCCTGCAACAAGCTTCCCCCGCCGGAGATTAATATATCCGATTCAAACAATGGCTGCAGAAAATCAAACATACCTACAGTATCTACGCCGTATAGGTATTCTGTCTTTCCGGGATTAGAAGAAATCAGAGTAATCTTTTCAGCTCCTATATTTTTCAAATGTTTTACCAGAACTCCGGCAATTGCTTCGTCTCCGAAATTATCAAACCCGATATAACCGGAAACCAAATATTTAGTCATTAAACATTCTCCAGTACTGTTTGTCTATATGGTATCGCCTGAATAGCACCGTAGTTTTGCGTCTGTAAACCGGAAACAACTGAAGCAAACTTTGCGGAATCAAAAGGAGAATATCCGTTAGTCAATGCGTATAAAAATCCGCCGTTGAATACATCTCCGGAAGCTGTTGTATCTATTGCTTTTTGAGTGTTATAAAATTCTGTAAAATTAATATCTCCGTTATAACCGGTATAATACCCCTTATCTATATGAGACTTAATTACAACAATTTTTACTCCTCTGTCCCAGAGATGCTTGATAACTTTGTCAACTGAGTCAATCTCATATAGTTTCATTGCATCATTTTTAAAACTCAAAAAAATTATATCCGTATAGTCAATAATCTCTTCAAAAAATTCTTTTGTATCTGCAGAATTCATAAAACAAGATGTATAATTCGGGTCATACGCCGTTAAAACATCGTTACTCTTAGCGCACTTAAATGTTTCTCTGACCAGTTCCCTTGAACCTGCTGAAAGTGATTGTACAACACCGGTTGAATAAACCAACTTGAGTTTTTTTATACATTCTTCATTAAAATCTTCTATTGATAATTTAGAAGCTGCAGTTTTTCTTTTATAATAAAGAACTTCTTTTTTCTCCGGAGTCTTTGATACAATATACATTCCGTTTTGTTCATCATTTGTTTTAATCATGGATGTATCAATATGTTCCTTTTGAAGCGATGATAAAATAAATTCGCTGAACCCGTCATTTCCGACTTTTGTAATATAAGAAACATGCCCTCCAAGGCGGGCAATAGCAACAGCTGTTGTTACAGTATCACCGCCAAAATATTTGTTAAGAGTAGACGTATCAGCCAGAGTTCCGTTAGCAGAAAGTTCTATCAAACACTCGCCGATAATCGCTATATCGATTTTTTGCTCCATTTGGTATAATCCCTCACTTCATTTAAGATTTCTTTAGTACGCTGAGTAATTTCTTTAGGTGTAAATCCTTGATAAAAATCTCTTCCAACGCCTACAGCAGCGGCTCCTGCGTTAATATAAGTAACAACCTCGCTCAATTTTATGTTTGCAGTCGGCATAAGGTTTAAAAACGGCATCTGTCTTAAAATATTCTCAATATATTGTACACCGCCCATTGCTTCTACCGGAAAAAGTTTTATTAACGGAATCCTGGACTTCCAGGCATTATATGCTTCTGTAGCGGTAGAAGCTCCCGCAATAAACGGAACTCTAAGATTCTTTGATATTTTTACAAGGCTCATCTGGAATATAGGAGAAGCAAAAAGTTTTGCCCCTGCCTTTAATGCTGCCTCTGCCTGATAAGAAGTTATTATTCCGCCTGCACATACTGAGGCATATTTAGAAACTTCCTCAATTGATCTGTATATAGAAGTATTTTCGACATTAATCTCAAGTACTCTTATTCCGCCGTCAATCAATGCACGCGCAATTTCTGTTGTTCTGTCCGCGTCCGCACATCTTATAATCGGATAAATCTTGTCTTCGGCTATTTTGCTTATGTAATTTTCAACCATATATATGTATCCTTTTCCCCGAAAATATTATATCATAAACATGTATTATCAAACTAACAAGGTATAAACTCTTGAACAGAATTAAACTAATACTTTCATTTATTATTATCGCACTTGTATTTATTTTTGTCTCATATTTTACATATAATACAGCAGAAGCAAAAGCCTATGATTATATGCTTAAACATTTCACTACATCAAAACTTCCTTTTGACAATTACAAACAGGTATACGGAAGTGATGATATTGTACTTGTAATGATTGATTCAAAAACTGTTGAAAAATACCGCTGGCCCTGGAAAAGAGAAACCAATTGCAAACTTTTTGAATATCTTTTGAATTATACTGATTCAAAAATTGTTGTACATGATTCTATTCTGGCAACTCTGGACAAAGATAATCCGGATTCGGACAAAAAGTTTTTTAAAACTCTAAATAAATTTGATAATCTGGTAGAAGGTTTTATGCCGGTACTAAAAACCTGGGATAATACTGAAAAGGGAAATAAATATGATAAACTTTTCGGAGAAAAATTTTCAATAAAAGTAACTGACAAATCTTCACCGGCACCGGATTTGTACGGCAGCATGATGACTTTTCCGGAGCCGTATTTTAATACAATAAAATACGCCGGTTCCGTCTCAATGCTCCCTGGGTTCATTAACGGAAACCTTTCAAGCTGGTCAATGGATGAAATCTACAGAAACCATGAATATATTTTTAAATACAAAGGAAAATACTATCCTTCACTTGCAATGCGAACTTTCTTGCTTGCAAATAATAATCCGGAAATTGTTATTACTAATAAGTCAATCCTCTTTCCGGAGTTAAATTACAAAATAGAACATACGAAAAATTATTACCAAAAAATTACCCCTATACGGTTCTACAAACTCTATCCCACAGGTTATTCCCATATAAAATATTCAGCAGTAGATCTCATGGACTCTTATGATAACCTAAAAGTCGGTAAAAAACCGGTTTTAGATTCATCTCTTTTTAAAGATAAAATAGTTGTAATCGGAGCTAATGTTCCTGCCGGAACAGGTTTGAATGATAACAAAAACACATCGATATCCGTAAACCATCCGGGAGCGGACATTCAGGCAACCGTCATAGATAATATCTTACACAATGATTTCTTAAAAATTGTTCCCGATTGGGTAAATATTTTGTTAACTCTTTTGGGAATGGGACTGGTTTATTGTTTTATAAGAGGATTCGGGCTTTTAAAGTCCCTCGTTTCAGTTCTCGGAATTATTATTTTTTATTTGGGCTTTGCGGCCGGTTGTTTTTATTTTAAAACAGTCGTAAGTGTGCTGACTCCGGTTGTAATGTTCGTTCTGACAACAATTCTTGCTTATACACATAAATTTGTACTGGAAAACAAAAGCAAAGAGAAAGTTAAATCTGCAATGGGCAAATATATGTCAGAGGACGTAATGAAACGTGTAATTATGAATATTGATCACCTGGGGCTTGGCGGGAAAAAATCCACCGTAACAGTACTTTTTTCCGACATAAGAGGGTTTACATCGATGAGCGAACAAATGACAGCCCAACAGGTTTCAGAAATTCTTAATGAATATTTTACGGAAATGGAACCTATAATAACCAAATATAACGGAATTATCAATAAGTTTATAGGTGATGCTGTTATGGCAGTATTTGGAGAACCTATTCAGGATAAAAATCATGCCCAAAATGCCGTTAAATGTGCCTATGAAATGCTGAAAAAAGTTAAAGAACTCAGAAAGAAATGGGTAAAAGAAAACAAACCTAAAATTGAAATCGGAATCGGGATTAATACCGGAGAAGTTTTTGTCGGAAATATAGGTTCGGTTAACCGTATGGAATATACCGTAATCGGAGATACTGTCAATCTTGCAAGCAGACTCGAAGGCTATAATAAGATTTACAAAACTTCTCTTCTTATAAGTCCGACGACCTACGAAGAAGTAAAAAATATTGTTGATGTTATAAAAATTTCTAACGTGCAGATTAGAGGGAAAGCCAATAAAATAAATATTTATGAGGTTTTAAAAGTAATTATATAAACCTTTAATTAAAATTTTAAGCAAGCGGAACAATGGCTTTCACCACGCAAAGTAAGTTTCGGCTCCCGAACATCACAAAGCCCTGCTTCACAAAAATCACATCTCGGATGAAATTTGCAACCGTAAATCTCCTCGTAAATAACAGGCGGGGCGCCTGCTATTGTTTTCAATTTTTGAGCGGAATTATTCCCCGGAAGAGAGTTTAAAAGTGCAATAGTGTACGGATGCTTGGGATTTCGGAAAAACTCCACGGAGTCAGCTTGTTCAACGATACTTCCGGAATACATAACGGATACCTTATTTGCGTAACAGCTTACAAGGGCTAAATCATGAGAAATTAGTAATATGGTCATTCCTGTTTCGTTTTTAATTTCCAACAACAAATCCATAATTTGTTTTTGGATAGTAACATCAAGCGCCGTTGTTGGTTCGTCGGCAATAATCAGTTCCGCATTACATGCAAGTGCCATCGCTATGATAATTCTTTGCTTCATCCCACCCGAAAATTCATGAGGATACAAGTTCAGCTTTCTATCAGCATCGGGTATTTTTACCATATCCATAACTTCCCTGGCTTTTCTTAGAGCCTGTCTCTCAGTTACTCCGCTATGTGCACGGATAGATTCAATTAATTGATTCCCGGTTGTATATAAGGGATTGAGAGATGTCATAGGATCCTGAGGAATTAACGCTATTTTATTTCCGCGAATATCACGCATTTGCGATTCTTTGTATTCCAGAAGATTTACCTTATCAAAAATTATTTCCCCGCTTTCTATATATGCCGTTTTCGGAAGCAGGTGTAAAACAGACATTGCCGTCATCGTTTTGCCGCATCCAGATTCCCCTACAAGAGCGTGAATTAATCCTTTTTGCAAGGTAAGATTAACATCATAAAGTGCTTGATATGATTTTTCTTCTCCTCTAAAAAAAAGATTAAGTTTTTTTATTTCTAAAATATTTTCCATAAAAATATTTTACAGCCTGTTAAAAAAAAATGAATCAGCAGATTAGAGTAAACTTTCTACGGCTTTTTTATAATCATCACTGCCATATATATAGCTTCCCGCAACGAGAGAATTGGCCCCGAGAGATTTACATATCTTTCCGGTTAAATTATTTATTCCGCCGTCAACCTGAATAACTAAATTTTGAGAAGCTTTTTCTTTTATCAAAGGAATCTTCATCGCACAATCATGCATAAATTCCTGACCTCCAAATCCCGGCTCAACTGTCATAACCAAGATTAAATCAACATCATTAAGATACGGAATAATTTTACTGCCTTCGGTTCCGGGTTTTATTGAAATTCCGGCTTTCTTCCCGCAATTTTTTATAATCGATATAACTCTCTGCGGCTCGGATGCAGCCTCATAATGAAAAGTAATTAAATCGGCTCCGGCTTCAGCAAATGCTGCAATGTATCTTTCAGGATTTTCTATCATCAAGTGGACATCCAGAAACATGTCAGTTTTATTTCTTATAGATTTTACAACAGGAATTCCAACCGTAATATTCGGAACAAAATGACCATCCATAACATCAATATGAATCCAGTCTGCACCGGCATTCTTAACCGAATTAATTTCTTGTTCCAAATTCATAAAATCAGCAGAAAGTATTGATGGTGAAATAATAATCTTATCCATACTTGTTATTTTAACACAAATCATTATTCTTGTGATTTTATAACAATTATTGTATAATTGCAGAAAAAAGGAAAAAAAATTATGATGATAAATCCTGAAGAAACTATAGTAACCATCCACGGCTACCTGAAGAAACTAAGCAGTCTAATTAGCGATAATTCTAC
The DNA here is from genome assembly GCA_944323665.1 of Candidatus Gastranaerophilales bacterium. Taxonomy (GTDB): domain Bacteria; phylum Cyanobacteriota; class Vampirovibrionia; order Gastranaerophilales; family Gastranaerophilaceae; genus CAG-196. Next base: position 8,758 of record CALUTN010000025.1, read on the forward strand.
CGTAATGGTTGGTAAAAGAAATATTAATAAAACCCGTATAGATGATTTATTGTGCTGTATAGAGGGTTCTTTGCCGGAAGAATTCAGAAAATATGTTAAACAGCACGGTTCCAGAGGAAGAGTTAAAAGTCAGGGTCATTTGGAAAAATTAAACCTTGCTATACGAAACAAATGTTTTTGGAACGGCAGTGTTTATTCCGTAAATGTTGAAGATGCTCTTAAACTTATAAAATCTCTCCAAAGCTCTATACCGAGTGATATTAGATTTATTTACAGCAGCGAATCCGGCATGTTTTAGCATTGACTTTTCCCGGCTGTTTATTGTACAATTCTGTTGACTATCATATAAGTTACGGAGCAAAAAATGAATTCACAACAAGATATTATATACGGTTTAATGAATGAGCTTGAAGAAGCTTTAGATAAAGGTTTTCCGCTTCTCGGGTATTGTTTTACGGTTGTGAAAAAAGATACCGTAACTAATATTCTGGACAGATTATATGCTGCTCTTCCGGACGAAATTAAAGAAGCAAGAGCTCTTTTAAGAAGGAAAGAGGAACTTCAATATGAAGCTCAGCAAAAAGCTGAAAAAATAATTTCCGATGCTCAGGCAGAAGCTAACAGACTTTTAAGCGAATCTGATTTATTAAGAGCTGTTCAAAGAGAGGCAGAAAAAATTAAAGAGCAGGTCATTGCTGATTGTGAAGAAATCAAGCATAAAGCTGTTGATGAATCAGAGTTAATGAGAAGTCAGGCTATTGATGAAGCTTTAAGAATTAAAGACGGCGCATCGGTATATGCCGAACAAGTACTGGTAAGTCTGGAACAGAATCTTAACCAGCTGCAGGAAATTGTTAAAAACGGACAGGTACAGCTGGAACGCAGAAGAGCAGAATCAGACGGTCAAATTTCCGGTAACTATACGAATCAGCGTCCGGAGTTTACTAAGGATTTTAAAATGAACTAAAAAGAACCCTGAAAAGGTTCTTTTTTTGTATATTGATTTAGCAAAATGCTTTATTTAAATTCACCCGGAAAAGTTTATCCCCGTTTAATAACCGTAGTAATTTGTTCTCCGTAACTATTCACGCAGCCGTTTGTTTCTTCAATAGTATATGTAATCTCCGGGTCTGCCGCCTTTTCTCTTTCAGCAAGTTCAAGTGCCTTATCATAATCCTTAAATTCTCCGGCTAAATCCGGTTCAAATGAACTTGGTTTATCAATATAAACTTGGTACATATAAATACCTCCTTTTGGTTAAATTCTAGTCCCAATAAGCCCAAAAGTAAAGCTATTTTTGAATAAGAATATATCTCCTGCCCAAATTCTGCACAGCTGAATGTTCCTTATGCTGTGCTTTTGAAATCTTTAATTTGTCAGTATTTAAAAGAACTTTATTTTGAGTTTCCGTTTTAATAGCTCTCTTTATACTTTCGGGATAATAGCTTCTTTCCGCGAACTCTGATTTCGGATTATTAACCTCGCTTATTACATCATCCATATAAATCTGAAGATTTCTGGTGATATTTAATTCATTATTAAGCATAATATATTCATTCAAAGGCATGGAAGAACGATTATTATTGAATGTCGCAGAAACAAGCAGATAATTTCCAAGTTTGTCCTCACCATTTCTGTGGGAAGGTTTGATATGTTCAATAGAGCCGATAGCCGTACTAATTAACCTTTTTGCAATTTCTTCATGAGATGCTTTGGAATATTTAACAATAAAAGCATCCAAATCTTTAGACGAGGATGGTAATTTATACCAAGTCTGATAAATCTTTATTATTTTGCTCAAATCTTCCGGCGGAGCTTTAATTGCTTTAATCATATCAAGCGGAGATTTTCTGCCGAAAACACCGTTATTCATGATTTTATCCAGCGACATGTCTCTTATTTCAATAACTCTTTCTGCCTGTTGCTCTCCAAGAGAGTCAATTATGCTGTCAGTTGATGTAAGTATTTTGTACTGTTTTTCTTTTAAATTCTCAAGTGAATCAGGTTTTAATTCTTTTAAAATATTTTGAAAATCTCTCTTATTCTTATGCGGGGCTTCACAAAAAATATCAAAAACGGTAGATTCTATGTCATGCATGTATTTGGTGTAATGAATAAGAAGGTTAATTGCAGATTGGGCATTTGGTCTTTTGGTAAGTTTCTGATAAAGGTTTCTGGCTTCAGACAGAGGGAGCATTTCCCTTCCGCTGTACGCACATCGCAAGTTCCTGCATTGACCAAGAAGAAACTTTGCATCCACATTCATTCCGAAAGAAACATTATGGAAATTGACAAGAGATAAATTCGACGGCGGAAGTTCATAATTCGAATCCGGAATTTTGGGAGGGATATTTTGTCCGGGCGCTTTCACTCCCTTGTGATAATAATTGTATTTTAATGTTGCGGTTGGTTCTAAATTTACTTTCATATCCCTTACACTCATCATATAGAATTAAACATACACGAGTCAAATTTTTTAACACTTGAAACAAAAAATTGTTACATTTCTATAAAATTATTGTATAATGTACACATAATAAGAGGTATTTATGAAAGAAACATCGGTAAAGTATCCATTCCTAACGAGGGATGTTAAGATTTATGAACAAGATAACGGGCATAAAATAGTTCTTGCATATAAAGAAGGGGGCATGGTTAATGTGTCATCCTGGGTCAAGACGGGTTCTATTAATGAAAATGATAAGAATAACGGTATTTCTCATTTTTTAGAACATTTAATGTTTAAGGGGACGCACAAGCATAAAGCCGGAGAGTTTGACCATATTCTTGAATCCAGAGGCGCTATAGTTAATGCTGCGACCTGGAAAGATTATACCTTTTATTATGTTACTCTGCCTAAGGGTGAAAATAATGAAAACTTTAATCTTGCAATTGAACTCCACGCAGATATGATGACTGACCCGGTTATTCCTGATTATGAAATGGGGGCTCCGTTTGATGTCACTGATAAAAATATTACGGATAAACGCGAACGGCATGTTGTCATAGAAGAAATTAGGATGAGGCAGGATCAGCCTTGGACAAAAGTTTATAATGCAACTAATCATGCGATGTATACGTCACACCCGTACAAAAGGGATGTAATAGGCACTCCGGAAATTATTTCTCAAGTTTCTCAAGAAGAAGTTATGAACTATTACAGAACTTTTTACTCTCCAAAAAATGTGACAACAATTATCGTTGGTGAATTCGATTTTGATAAAGTTCTGGATAAAGTCTTAAAAGAATTTAATTGGGGCGAAAGACCGGAACCGCCCGCAAGGAATTTGCAGCCGGACTTGCCGGTAAGCAAAACTGTTTATGTAGAGAATGAAGCGAATATTAATTCATCATTTATGATGTTCGGCTATCTCGGAGTTCCGGCAAGAGATTTGAGGAACTTAATCATGCTGGAGATGCTTTCCGTTATTCTTGGAGAAGGTTCAAGCTCCAGACTCTACAGAAATCTTATTGAAAACTCAAAAGAGAGAATTTTTAATGTTATTGATGCTGAAAATTATGCTTTCAGAGACGGCAGCAATTTCTTTGTTCAAGCAAATTTCAAACCTGAATATAAGGACAAGGCAATTGAACTTGTAAAAAATGAGATAGAGAAGTTAAAAGAAAATATAACTGAGCAGGAACTGAAAAAAGCTCAAAAGAAGCTTAAATCCAGATTTGCCTGCGAAGTTGAAACTGTATCGGAAATAGGAGAGTCTATCGGGTACTATATGACTGTATGTGATGACTTGGCTCTGGCAGAAGAATATATTCCTATATGCGAAAAAATTACAACGCACGACTTGCAAGAAGCTGCAAAAAAATATCTTGACATTAACAATGCAGTGATTTCTATCCTTTCTCCAAAAAATTCCGATAATTAAAGGATGGAAAAAGATAAAAATTTTGTTATAATAAAAGTGTAGTCCTAATGTTGGAGTGTTTTTATGAAAAAAATACCTCTTCTGCTAATTATCTGCCTCATTCTTGCAAGTGTTTTTATCTCTGCGTGCGAAATTCGTCCGACAGAATCTATGGTAAAAGCGAAGAGACGTCTTGAAAAATATCTTCCCAAAGAGGAAACAACACAGCAAAACTCTGCCGGCGTTATAGATTTAAGTGATGGTCCAAAACTTAATTATGATAAGAAACTGGGGCCAAATGATTTGAATTTTGATATAAAAATAGTTGACCCTTATTAATATGGATAGTACATCGGAAAGAAAATTTGCAGGCAGGCTAATTTATAAAGTATTAACCGGACAAACTTGTGTCCGGGAAGCTATAAAACTTTTTCCGGATACAAAAGACCCGAGTATAACTTGTGCTTATCACGCTCTCGTTCACTACGAGGCGGATGAAGATATTCGATATCAGGATATTGAATACAGAGAAGCTCAGGATGATTATTTGGAATATCTTGCACAAACTCTCAGTGAAGGTAAAATTTTACCTAAAAATATTATTGATGAATATAAACCCTACTATAGCGGAATAGCAAAACCTTGGCATGAAGGTTTTCAAAACAGTATCAAAGAGTTCTTAAGGTTTATCAATATCAAATAAAACTTTTATCCTGTTTTTCTTGCTTTTTATGCTTTAGCTCTTACAATTATAAGTGTAAAGCTTACACTAGAGAAATATGGGATTATTACTTATGAATAAGAAAAATATAAGAAATATAGCGATAATTGCGCACGTTGACCATGGTAAAACGACTTTAGTTGACTGTATGCTTAAACAAGCCGGAGCATTCCGCGAAAATCAGCATGTTCAGGAGCGTGTGCTTGACAGCAACGATTTGGAAAGGGAAAGAGGAATTACAATTCTTTCTAAAAATATTTCCATAAATTATAAAGGTACTAAGATTAATGTAGTAGACACCCCGGGTCACGCGGATTTTGGCGGCGAAGTTGAACGTGTTCTCGGTATGGTAGACGGTGCTCTTTTAATTGTTGATGCGGCTGAAGGTCCGATGCCTCAAACAAGATTTGTTCTTTCTAAGGCTCTTGAATTGGGTATTAGAATCATTGTTGTAATAAACAAGATTGATAAACCGGCTGCTGATCCTGACGGTACTTTGGACAAAGTTTTTGATTTATTTACTGAACTTACGGACAGAGAAGATTTGATAGACTTCCCGTATATTTATGCAAGTTCTCTTAACGGATTTGCAATTAAGCATCTTGATGATGAGAGAAAAGATGTAAGTCCGCTTTTGGATTGTATTCTTGAAAATATTCAGGAACCTTCAGGCGATGTTGACAAGCCGTTCCAATTCCGAGCTACGACACTGGACTATAACGATTATGTAGGCAGAATAGTTATCGGACGTATTGCAAACGGAAAAGTTTCTTCTCAAGAACAAGTTGCTTGGGTAAAGGCTGACGGAAGTGTTGAGAGAGGAAAAATTACAAAACTTTTTGGATTTAAAGATCTTGGAAGGGTTGAAATTGAATCAGCAGAAGCCGGAGATATTGTAGGTATTGCAGGGTTTTCAGAAATCCATATCGGAGAAACTCTGTGCGACGTTAATAATATTAACCCGCTTCCTCTTATTAAGGTTGATGAACCGACCCTCCAGATGAATTTTTCCGTAAATGACAGTCCGTTTGCAGGTCAGGAAGGTAAGTTTGTTACTTCAAGACAGCTTAGAAAAAGACTTTTTGACGAACTTGAGAAAAATGTGAGTTTAAGGGTTGAAGAAACAGACTCTACAGACTGCTTTAAAGTAAGCGGAAGAGGAGAACTTCATCTTGGAATCCTAATTGAAACAATGCGCCGCGAGGGGTATGAATTTCAGGTATCTAAGCCGGAAGTTATCTACAAAGAAATTGACGGCGTTCAATGCGAACCGTTTGAAAACTTATTGATTGATGTACCGGAAGAATATGCCGGCTCCGCAATCGACCGGCTTTCCGGAAGAAAAGCTGTTATGAATGAAATGCAGAGTGCAAACGGAAGAACAAATCTTAAATTCTCTATTCCGGCAAGAGGTTTAATCGGATTCAGAACTGAATTTATCCGAATGACAAGAGGTGAAGGGATTATGTACCATACTTTTGATGAGTACAAACCTTATGCCGGCGATATTCCGAAACAAAGAAGCGGTTCAATTCTTGCTCACGAGCAGGGTGAAGCTATTCCGTATGCTCTTGCGCAGTTTGAGGACAGAGGAGTATTCTTCATTACGCCTAAAACCAAAGTCTACAGAGGTATGATTATCGGTGAAGGCAACCGTCCGCAGGATATTGTAGTTAATATCTGCAAAACTAAAAAATTAACTAATATGAGAAGCGCGACAGCCGATGTTATGGTTACTTTGCAAGCACATAAGGAGCTTTCACTTGAAGACTGCCTTGAATATATAGGTGATGATGAACTTGTAGAGATTACTCCGCAAAATATCAGAATGCGCAAATTGGATTTAGTAAAGTTTAAAAGCATCTAATTGATTGTTTTTAATTATAAACTTAAAAAAAAGCCTGATACATTTAGTATCAGGCATAAAGTCTACTTAATTGAAAACTTTTGACTCAAGCTTAGATAATCGTTTCTCTAAATCTTTATTCTGTTTTTCAAGCTCGGCCACTCTCTTCTTGAGTGCGGTATTCTCGGTTGTTATCCTCAAATCAAGTTCTTTTACCGCATTCACCAGAGCATAGAATATATCTTCCCATCTGATTCTTAAGAATCCGTCCTCGCCCTTGGCTACCGCATCAGGAAATACTTTCTTCAAATCCTGTGCTATTACACCAACCCGCGGGGTTTTATCTTTATCATCTTTGAAAGTATAGTTGTATACTTTGAGCTGCTTAATCTTTTCTAATCCTCCGGTGAATACCTCTCCGACATTCTTAAGCCTGCGGTCGGAATATTTTGGGAAGTATAAACGTCTGTGACCTTCCGTACCTGTATCTTCAACACGAATTCTCTGAAATTGCCATTTCTTGTTATTATTTTGTGCTGCACCTATATATACGTACTTACCAGAGGTTTTAGCCAATTCTGTATCACCTTCTACTACAAGTTTTCCCGGAATATAAACAGTGGCTGTTGACGAACCCAAGGTTAAAGTACCGTTAATTTTACTTAAATCAAGGTTCCCCGGAACAACAACGGTATCACTGGATGTACCCAGCATAATCTGATTCGAGCCGGTAGTTTTTGCATTTCTACCGATAGCTACTGAATTAGAGTGTTGAGACTGGGCATTATATC
>CALUTN010000026.1 GCA_944323665.1 Candidatus Gastranaerophilales bacterium
ATAACAATTTTGCCTTCTTCAATCTGAGCTTCTTCCGGGGTAAACTCGTTTGATTTTTGAACATAAGGTACATTAAGGGTATCGTTTCTTCTGGCATAAAGCCCGGCGATTCTTAATTGTATAGCGTTTAGTTTCAAAGCTCTTACTTTTGAAGAAATATTTCCTTTCGCGCCGGCATGCGCGATTCCGCCCAATATACCCCAGACGGTGATATCTCCGTCTGCGATAATCTCACTTCCCGGGTGGGCATCTCCTATAATCAGGATATTTCCTTCATAGGTTACGGTTTGCCCTGATCTAAGAGTCTGATTTATGTAAAGAGTTGGAAGTGTCTTAGTATCAATACTATTTTCCTCTGTATCTTGAGGGAGAACATCTCCTGTATCCAGCAAGATATACTTGCTGACTTCTTCATTAGAGATTAAGCCTTCGTTTACAGCGAGAGTTTCAAAATCGGCTTCAAAATTCTCGGCCGGAATAACTTCAGAAAGTTCATTCGTGGTCTGTTCGGTATAAACATCTTCAATCCCTTCAAGAGTGCTGATAGGTTCAGCTTCTTCTCCTGAATGCGCGGTGGTAATATCCGCATGAACTTCAACGGTCTTAGATTCTTCTAATTTTCCAGTACCCTGTACATCTTCAGCAGGATTTTCTTCCTTGATAACTACAGTTTCTTCTTTCATATCTGCAGGTGAGGCAACATAAGCTTCCATATTTGAGTTTTCACCTACTTTAGAAAGTATTATCCCAAGGCTTACTGCAGAAGCTTCTGTTTGTTCAGATGTCGTATCAATAAAAGCAATTGATGCATCCATAGACTCAATTAGAGCCTTTATACTCAGAAGTTGAGATTGTTTCAAATCAAGACTTCCGAGTTTTAAGCAAATTCTCTTCCCTTTAACATCGGGATGTTCCATTATAGAACTGAGTTCAAATACAAGCTGTGTTGTATTCATAGTGCTGCTTAAGTCTATAATGAAACCATTTTCAATAAAACCTTTTTCCATTTAAAATACCCAATATAAACTACCACTGAAAAAAGGATATCCCAAATAATTTTTCAATTCAATAAAGTGTATCGGAATGTAACGATGAGTTATAACTAATTTTAGAGATTTGTGAGATGCGATTAATTAACTAAAAATTAATTTTCTCTCTAGGGTGAGGTTCAGGGTGGTGAAGTATATCTGCTCAACTTTTCCTCAAATCTGCTTCCGGTCTTGCTCCTCCGGAAATGGTGTTGTAAATTTCAGCGGCCGCTATTTTTGCAGGCGGGGTCTTCCATATCGGTCAGACCGTCGTAATTATTATCAATTCCGTCTGAGCAAGAGCCGATTGAATCTTTACCTTCCGAACGGACATTGTATTTAAGCCATTTGTTATCTATCTTGTTCCATTGATAGAGGAAAAATTCTCTATAAAATTTAGCGATTTCACTATTTTCTATAATAACTACGTTTTCATCGTTCTTGTTTTCACCGTTGTATGAAAAGTTCATTGAACCGATTATGGTGTATTTATCATCAACTATCATAGATTTAGAGTGCATTTTCCCTGCGTAATTTTCTGTCTTAACCAAAATACCGGAATTCCTCAAATGAGTATGCTTTGAATATTTCGCTGAGGCATTAAGTGCGTCAATAATTATTCTTACATCAACACCTCTATTTTTAGCCCTGGCAAGAGCTTCGGTTGTTTTGGTATCAGTGATTAGGAATGTTGGAATATAAATGTATTCTTTGGAATTCTCTATCAAAGGAATAATTTCACTTTCAAGTGTCTTATCCTGTGGTGAAAAGCATATTTTTAATTTAGTCCCGGATAAGTTTAAAAAGTTGTTAACTGATTGGCTTTTAATACGGTGAAAATTACCATTGTAAAGCTGTTCAAATTCTTTTTTATAGATGTTTGCTGCTGCAGGTGAGTCAATTACAATAATACTGTTTGTATTAAAACCGGACATGTCGGTATGAGATAAGTTTGAGGAACCTGTTATTAAAATTCGGTCATCAAAAATATAAAATTTGTTATGCATAATAGCGTCGGGTTCCGGTGAATTTAAATCACTTACGTTATTGATGAGCATTTTCGTCAGGTCAAAGGTGTTTTCATAAATGTTTTTACCTTTTGAATCCGTATCATAAACAAGCCTGATTTTGACTCCTCGCTTTAATGCGGACTTAATAGCATTTTCAATTTCCGGAACTGTTGAATAGCCATAGATGGCAATATCAATAGTTTTTTGTGCGTGATTTATATTATATAGGATTTCCTTGCATATGTCGCTGCTACAGCTTCTGTCAGGTTTGAGTTTTGTTGTCAGGTCAGAAAAATATAGCTTTATATTACCTCTGTCAAATATCATTTTTGCATTCGGAGAAGTAGTATCCTTTCTATATTTAGTGTTTTGCAAAGTTTTAGGGATATGCGAATGCCTCAACACGATAAAATTCTTCAAGTCTCTTACTCTGAAGTCTGTCGGTTTGTAGTAAATATCCGTATCCGGATTAAGAACCCGGTAGTTACCTTTTCTTACAGTGTTTAATCTTTTGTTAAAAGCTTCCCGGTTATATGGTTTTTCATTAAAAATGCAGAATCCGGAATATAGAAATCTGGGTAAATATCTGTATTTGTAATATATCAAATCATTATTACGAATAGCAACTTTTCTGCCTTTCATAAGATTTTCTGCCCAGTATTTACCGAGATTACCCAAAATAAAAGCTTCTTCCTCTGTTATTGACATTTTATCTGCAAGAACTTTATTGCGCACAGTAAACTCGGAGTCAAAGGTCTCATAATTGTTAAACTTTATGTTTATTCCTGAATCCAAAACAAAGTTAATCGGACTGTTAACTTCAATGACTTTATATTCAATGTCTTTGGGTACAAGAAAAATTGTTCCGAAAATAAATAAAATGACAATAAAAGCTATACTAAGAATTTTTTTCAACATAATTTGTTATCTCATACCCTAACTGCTCAATTTTTTCTTTAAGTTTTTGATTCTTAGTAATTAAAAATTCTGTAAAATGGTTATCAACCTTGCCGTCTTGATACCTGCATGGATGAATTAATGCTTCGGTCGTATTTTTATTGTACTTAAATGAGCGTAGACCGTATGTTATAGTAAAATTGTCCATCATAGAGGTGTAGGTTATACCTATAAGATAATCGTTTGTTTTAAGTCCGTATTTTAGTATTGTTCTTTTGTTGAACAACGTAAAAAAGCCCAGCAGAACTACTTTGATGAGATTTACAGGATATTTTACGGTTAGATGTTTACGAATATCCGGAATGATATAGGGTCTTTCGTATTGTGTCCGGACTTGTTTTATTCCGTACTCTTTAGCAAGTCTGCAAGTCAGGTCAAATATTGGTGGAATTGAATGTATATGTACATGGGAGTCTATATGGCTTACAGGGGTTTTTGACAAAGTCTTTTCTATCTGCAACCGAAATTCGCGTTCAATTTGTGCTAAAAACGATTTGTTTTTAGGAGCCAATGATTTAATTAATAGTTGAATGTATGAATTTTTGAATTGTCTGTTAGAATCCGTAAGTTCGGTAATATCTTCACATAAAGAGCAGCCTTCTACGATATTAAGATGGATTCCGATTCCCAGATCGGGACATTGCGGTATAACTTGAGTTACTGCGTCGTCAAAAGCCTCTCCGTTGGCTGTAAGGCTTGCACTTTTTAAAAATCCCTCCTTATAACCTTCAAATACGGCTCTGTTGAAGGCTTCTGACATACCGAAATCATCGGCGTTTAAAATGAATTTTTTACCTGCCAAATTATCCCCCGTCTTGTTTTTATATTAGTCATATTATATTATATGTATAAGAGGAATACAATGTTTAAGAAAAAAACAAAGTTAGCGGTAGTTATACCATGTTACAATGAAGAGCTTGTCATTGAGAATACTATAAGTGTTTTATCAGCCATCCTGGACGATTTGATTAATAAAAGTAAAATATCTTCTGATAGTTATTTTTACCTCGTCGACGACGGTTCTAAAGACAAAACCTGGGAAATAATCGAAAGACTTCACGATAAAACTCCGGCAAGAGTTAAGGGTGTTAAATTTGTACGCAATTATGGAAATCAGAAAGCTTTAATTGCAGGTTTACTGGGGGTGAAAGAGTTTGGATGCGACTGTGCACTTACAATTGACGCAGATTTGCAGCAAGATGAAAATTCTATTGAAAATTTTATAGATGAATTTCATAACGGGGCTGAAATAGTTTCAGGAATAAGGAATGATAGAAAAACAGATACTATTTTTAAAAAAACTACTGCATTTTTATTCTATAAATTAATGAATTTGATGGGAGTAAAAATTCCTCCTAATCATTCTGACTTCAGACTCGTAAGTATTCGCGCACTTAATATACTGGAAAAATTTTCAGAAAGTGAATTGTTTTTGAGAGGATTTTTCCACGAAACAGGACTTAAGACTGCATATGTTCATTTTGATGTAAAACCACGTACAGCGGGTAATTCAAAATTTAATTTTGTCACTCTCACCAGCCTTGCACTTAACGGCATAACATCATATAGCATTGTTCCTCTAAGATTGATATCTGCAATAGGCTTGCTAACTGTTTTACTAAGTGCCTGTGTAGGTTTTGATGCAGTATGTGATAAACTATTCAGGCATGATGCTCCCGGCGGTTGGGCAACACTCGTTATGTTAATAATATTTATAGGAGGTTTTCAGATTCTGTGCCTCGGAATTATAGGTGAGTATTTGGGACAAATTTTCAGTGAGGTTAAATCCCGTCCGAGATATATTAAAGAAAAAGAGATACTTTAACTTTTGTTACAATAAGTCAATTCTTTGCGGCTAAATGTTTTTATTAATATATAGGGAAATTTAGAATCGGGAGAATATACTATGGCAATCGGAGCAAGGGATTACATTGATAAGTTGTTGGTAAAAAAATATGCCGATGAAAAAGTGGATAATCATGATGCAATGTCATCAATGGTTGATCCGCAGAAAATGCTTGAGGCAATGAATGATGTTGCTATGGTTCAAAGAAATATGTTTGTTTTATCACAAAAACTCTGCAGCACCTGTTATGCTATAAATGCAAAAGCTGCCAGATATAAGAGAGGTATAAACAGCGACTAAATGGATTTGTCCACAACAACTTTATGAAGCCCTTTAGGATGATCAACATTCCTTCTGAGTTTTAAAGCAGTTTCCAGAGCTAATAATTGCAGAATAATAATGTTTGCAAAAAGTTGTTGTATTTCATTTTCGCATTCAATGTTAATATTGCAATCAGGCTTTATTCTTTCATCAAGGGGACCAATTATTACTAAATATGGATGGTAGTCCTCTTTTATCTTGTTAATATTATTGATTGAACGTTCAGATATTTTATCTACCGAAATATAAATTAAAGTTGATTTGTTGTTAAGTATGGCTACATGACCATGCATAAATTCACCAAGGATAGCAGCGCTTATATTCTTATAGGAAGTTTCTTTAATCTTTAAAGCGCCTTCTTTGGCAAGTGAGTAAGAAATACCGTCGGCAGTTATAACAATATTCTTTTCTCCTGCAAGTTTTGAGGCAAATTTTTTAATTTCATCTTTTTTTTCAATAGTTTTTTCGATGATTGCAGGCAGTCGAAAAAGAGATTTTTTATAGCGTTCAGTAACAGCAGGCTGTTCGATATTTTCTATGAGTTTTAATGATATAAGAATTAAACACAGCATTTGCGAAGTAAAGGATTTTGTCGCAGCTATGCCCCTTTCAATACCGGCATAACAAGCAGCATGAAAGTCACAGGTTTTCCAGATAGTTGAGTTTTCATTATTTGTAATGCAGAGTGTTGGGAGACCTGTTTCTTTTTTTACCCTTTGCGCAGATTTTAAAGTATCGCTTGTCTCTCCTGACTGTGTAATAAATATATAGAGTGTATTTTCGTCAGATGGAATCAGATTCTTTAATAAAAATTCGCTGGAATAGATTGCTCTAGACTCAATTTTAGAGATTTTTTCTACCAAATCAACTGCAAATCTGGCGCAATGATAAGAAGAGCCGCTTGCTACAAGTACAATCTTTCTTATATCTTGCGGTAAATCAAGTTTTATTTCTCCTGACTCGGGGTCAATATATTTCATAAGTATATAAGGAATTATAGCGGATTGTTCGTAAATCTCCTGTTCCATAAAAGTTTTAATATTTTTAGAAAACATATCAGCCCTCATATTTCTCTGTATTATCTTATACCGGATATTTGCTTATTATAATTTCTTTTTATATAATAACATATAACTTAAATAAGACGAATTATATTTGGACTAAACAGTTGAAACTTGATTTTCTTAATGATAAACTGTAATTCACCGGAGGTATGAAAAGTGACAGCCGAGTTAACCAGCGAAGAAATTGTAACAAGATTATTGACATCCAATGAGGTTCTTAAGCCACAGAAAGGAAATTTTTATATTTCTAATCCTATGCTGGATACGCTGGGCGATTTTTTACTTGATATTGAAGCTGACTATAAAGCACCTTCTGTACCGGAAGCTAAGAGTTCAAAATATGTTTTTATAAAGCAATAAATAACTCCCCGCAGGGAGTTATTTACTATATTTTTCGGTTTACGGATTCGCCGTTTCTTCTAAGTAGTCCGTCACTGAATTCAAATTCTTGTTCTGAGTGTGTATATCCGTCATTCTTGGCTTTTTGCTCACTGTCAGAATGTCTGTCAATAATATACTTGTTACCTTCGGATTGTACCACCGTGTGTTTATATTCAAGCTTGCCGACATCTTTACAATCAACTGTGTACGTTAATTTTCCGTCTTTTTCTTCAATTTTATCAAGTTTGCCCGCTATCCATTTATCAAGTGCTGCTGCAGTGTTGTTTGCGACGGCGACCGGAATATTTCTGGCATCGGCAATTTCTTTCAGTTTGGTTAAACTGTCTACAGTTAAATTAGTTGGTAAACTTAATGCCCAGACAGTCCCGTTTTTGCCGTCAATTTGTATAGGTTTGACCCCTATATTTTCTAATTCGGCTATATCAGTACCAGTTAAACCTGTAATTTTTGACCAATCAACTCCAGTGAGGGCATCTGGGTCACTAACTGCTGCAGGTGAAGTTTTAATTGCTGCTAATATTCCTTTTAGGTTTTCATAAGTACCTTGATCCAGGGCTTTTGCGTTTGCATCTGAACCAGCTTTTGCGTCATCAAGTTTTTTATTTAAAGCTGATACTTCGTCAGGGGATACTGTACCGAGTTTAGCCTTTTCTGACAAAGCTTTTACTTCGCCGGACAGTTTATTTATAATTTCGTGATCGATATCATCTTTATACCGGACCTCTACTCTTTCGGTATCACGTTCACCACGATAATTACGTTCTCTGTGGTAGTCTCCGTCACCAACTCTGCCGGCACTGCCTCCCCAGTTGAACATAGGCATACCCATCATCGGAACTCCCATTCCGCCTAGCCAGCCGCCTACCATATTCAGACCGCCCATAAGCCAGCTGCCTATACCGTATCCGAGTCCGCCGGCAAGACCGCTCCAGAAGCCGCCATGTTTTCCGTTGCAATTATAAGTAATATTAAATATGCTTCCATAATTATTACCGCCGCCGTGGCATGCGCCGTGACCGTGGAACATTTCATAGTGTTGGAAAGCTGAATGACATCTGCCTACTGACATAATTCTTACCTCATATTATTTACATCTTATATATATATTAAATATATATCAAGCCTTAAATTTCACACTTTGAGAAATTCGTTACAAAAGTTTACATTAAGTATTAAGTTTTGTAACAATATTCCTTAAAAATCTAAAGTTTATAAAAAATATGCCGATATATATATTACGAAAAGGGATTAAAAAGGGTATCGAGAAATGGGAATCAATATTTCACACACAATGAATTTATTTCAGTTTGAAACCAAGGAAAATCTGAGAAATACTGCAAAACAGATTTTAGACAAAAATGGTGCAACTAAAGAGTGTGCGCAGAAAATTTCAGAAAAAATAATATTTGACACTGACAGACAAATTAAAGAAGTTTATTCAAATCCACAACTTGCGGTTATCAAAGCTTCTTCTCAAATAACTATGAATAATACTTTAAAGGAAACTTTGAAATACTTAAAAAATCATGCAAATAAAAAGGTTGTAAAAGAACCCGTGCTGGGGGAACTTTGGGAAAAACGAAATAACTTGGAAAACAACTATAGGGGTGAACTTATTGATTTTCAAATCGATGACACTGCTGTTAACATTTTCGCAGCTTAATTCACTAAAGCTTTTACAACTACTTTTTTCACGGAAGTTTTTCCTCCTGGATTGATTGAAGGTTTATGGGCATCGTGCGGGTAGAACAGCAAGAATTCTCCTTCTTTTAATTCCTGGTATTCTTCTTTGACATTCGATTGTAAAAATTCAATATCTTTTTGATTATCATATTTAACAGTCGTAGAGCAATTCGTTATATCTGTAACACCGACTATTTCATTTCCTATAATCATATACTGGATATCAATATATTTCCTGTGAGCTTCATAATTGGCATCATGTTTCGTTTCATATATCTGAACATTAGCCCAAACATTATCTCCGTCAATGATATATTTTCCGGGTTTAATTTCTTCAAGATTTGTCTCTGTGAGCCATTTAAAACCCTTCATAATATTATCCGAGAGTGAAAAGTATACCCTTGAATTATCCAATTTATCTTTTATCATGAACATCTCCTAAACCTTTTCTAATTCTAATTCTTAAACATTTTATTTACAAATTATCTTAACATAACTTCACAAATAAAAAAAAAGAAGCAATTTCCAGAATAAAATAAACTTTATATCTATGTAAGGTTAGAAAAAGTTAGGTAGGTTCAATTATGTTAATGGCATTCTGGATGGTCCAGAGATTAACACGCGAAATAAATGTCCTAGAACGTCAGGCAATGCAAGTCCAGACAAGACTTTCACACTACCAAAAATATGCAAGTGTTCTTGGAGGTTCGTCTATACTTACTTTAGGTAATGTAGCGGGAATTTCTGCTGAATTGTTACCTAGAGCGACTATGTTTGCACAGTACTCTGATCAAGTTAGTTCAATGAGTGCTATGCAAAACCTTCAAGCTATGAAATACATGGGAAGAGTGCCTTATACAGGAAATCCAACGGTTCAGTACCAGATGGAAATGAGCGCATTCAGAAGTTTCAAAGAACAGTCAATGAAAGCTTTAAAACAACAGGAAGCTCAGGCTCTCAATGAGAAAGAAAAAGAAATTCAACTTGAACTTAATGATATTGAGCAAAGACTCAACATGAAGCGCAGACAGCTTGAAACAACAAAAGAACTGGCAAACAGAGAAGCTCAAGAAAGCGCACCGCGGTTCGGGTTATAAATAAAGTTTCCCTATAGTCAGAACTCTAAAAACATAATGTGAAGTGTATACCTATTAACTAAATTTCCCCTCGCCTCTTCCAATAAAGAGGCTTTTTATTTAGAGGAGCAATCGAGCTGCAAAATTTTAGCTCTAGTATACAGGAATATCAATCGGTGTAAGTAGTTTAACAGTTAAGGTATCTCCTGTGTTGATATAGACATCCTGCCCGGTTCTGAACATATCAGCGACGCTATCTCCGATAAAATACCCGGCGCCGCCTATGAAACCTCCGATTGCGCATATAGGCGCTGTAAGATATTGAATTCCGGGAGCGGATTCTCCGGCTTTCATCCCATATTTTGTGGCATTAACTGTTATATCGACGCCTTTCTGATAATTATTCTTAACAGCTTCTCCATATCCGAGATTTTTGTATAAACCTCCGTCAAAGTAGATGTTTTCAAACCCGCATACAGCCATATCAAGCGGAATTTGTCTTCCTGTCGGGGTTACGACGTGGTCAAAATCCAAATACAATTTTGCGCCTCTTGAAAATCTTTTTGCGGTTTTAACATCTGCAACACTCCCTCTTACAATTGTACCGGCCGGAAGCACAACGCTCGCACCACTGATTTGGTCATTCAAAAGGGTTGCGGTAAAAGAATCTCCGGTACTACCCGAAAAAGTACTTACAGGTTGCAAAAACTCTATTTTAAATAAAGTGCCTTCCGGTATTCTCTTGGTTCTGGCATCAGCTTTAAATGCCGCAAAAGAGCCGGTCGTACTCAGACAGAATACCGCAAATAATATTATCAAAGATTTTAAACTTTTCATAGAACTCTCCTCTAAAATGCACAATGAGTATAGCACATACAAATCCAAAAATCAATTTTCATTAATATTGCTCAAATCTTGCTGCAATGCGTTTTCCGGACTAACCCCGACTTTGCTTACGAGATGGGCTGCAACAATTGCCGTAAGCGGAACACATATAACAATTGCGCAGCTTCCGATAATAGCAGACGAAATTTCTGTTACAACCTGATTTAAATTTATAAATTTTTGTATATCAATATTTGAGGATAAGAGGAGTAGCGGTAATGAACCTCCCAGATAAACGAGTATTAAAGTATTTGCCATTGTACCTATGATATCACGTCCAACATTCATTCCTGAGATAAACAATTCTTTAACGGTTTTAGTGTTGTCGATGGAAAATATTTCATTGACCGTGCTTGCGATAGACATAGCCACATCCATTACTGCTCCGAGTGTTGCAAGCATCATAGTTGAAATGACAATACTTATAAAATCCAGTTCCGGATGTGCAGAATACAGGAACATTGTGTTTTCGTTACTGAATCCGTTCAAGGATGCGGCTTTAACTGCCGCAAAAGAAAGCAGTCCGGCAAAGATTAAGCTTAACGTTGAGCCTATAACGGCGGAGGTACTCTTTTTATTAAACCCTCCGACAAGATACATTGTTACTGCGGTTGAAATAATACTTATTAAAATAGTCCCTGTAACGGGATTGACTCCCATTAAAACAAGAGGACACAAGAAGTTATAAATTAAAATACATGTAACAATTATTGATATAAGACTATAAACTCCCTTTTTTCTTCCCACATAAATCAATAATCCGCAAAATACCAGGGATAACCATAATAGTACACCGGAGCGGTGTATATCTTCAACAGAGTATTCAGCACCACTGCCAGTATCTTCCACATGTAGAATAACCTTTGTTCCCTTTTTAAGTTTAATATCATAATAGGGGTTTCCGGTTAAGATATTATCAAGGATGACAATTTGACCTTTGTCTGCCCCCTTAACTATTTTAATTTCCGCAGTTTGCTTAACCTGAGCAACATCTGAATTTTCATTTAAGTCAACATAATCAACTTTTATAACTTTTCCAAGTTCTGAAGGGTAAATTTTGCCTGATTCAGACGGAATATCCGCAAGAGTAAGAGATGCAAAGGTAAATAGGCACATTAATATAAGCAAACATTTTTTCATAATTAAAATCCTTATGAATCAAATAATGAAGTTTGGCATGAAGGTTGTTTAATGCCAAGATGCCTGTAGCCTTCCGGAGAAACTTTTCTACCTCTAGGAGTACGCTGTAAAAAACCTGCTTGAAGAAGGTATGGTTCGCAGACGTCTTCAATTGTTCTTACGTCTTCACTTAGAGCTGCCGCAATAGTTTCAATACCGACCGGTCCGCCGTCATATTTTTCAATAATCAGGTTTAGCAAGGCTCTGTCTGTTGTATCCAAACCGAATTTATCAATCTTTAATATGTCAAGAGACTCATTAGCAACAGTTTCGTCAATCACTCCGTCATATTTTACTATTGCAAAATCAGAAACACGTTTTACAAGCCTGTTTGCAATTCTCGGAGTTCCTCTTGAACGCATGGCTATAGCTATTGCACCATCTGAAGTAATATCAATATCCAGAATATCGGCAGTTCTCATAACAACTTGGGCGAGTTCTTCTATCGTATAGAACTCCAGTCTGTATATCATCCCGAAACGGTCTCTTAGCGGGCCTGAAAGTTCGCCGGCTTTCGTAGTTGCGCCAATCAAGGTAAACTTTGGAAT
This sequence comes from Candidatus Gastranaerophilales bacterium, assembly GCA_944323665.1. Lineage (GTDB taxonomy): Bacteria > Cyanobacteriota > Vampirovibrionia > Gastranaerophilales > Gastranaerophilaceae > CAG-196. Next base: position 12,000 of record CALUTN010000026.1, read on the forward strand.
GGGTATACGGAGTGTTTTTGCAGTCTGGCTTTTACCTGTTGTCATATCAAGGGTAAAGTCTTCCATTGCCGGATAAAGAATTTCTTCTGCAACTTTATTAAGCCTGTGAATTTCGTCAATAAACAGTATCTCCCCGCCTTTTAAAGACATTAAAATCCCGATAATATCCCTGGGGCGTTCAAGTGCGGGAGCGGATGTGATTTTAATATTGACTCCCATCTGAGCGGCAATAACTCCCGCAATAGTGGTTTTGCCTAAGCCGGGAGGACCGTAAAAAAGCAGGTGATCTAACGGTTTATTCCTGCGCTTGGCAGCTTCAAGCGTGACTTTAAGAGTTTCTTTTAAAGCGTTTTGACCTATGTAACTTTCAAAATTTTTCGGACGGATACTGTTTTCAAAAGTTTTGTCATACTCAATACTATCCGGCTTAATAACGGGATTTTTCTTTAAGACACTATTGTTGCTGTTATCATTTGATATAATTGCCATAAAAAAATATTAGCATAAATGGGTATATTTTTGTATTCCTTTCTTGAACATGCAGTTGAATATTTTGAAGAATTAACTTTTCTCTCCTTGATTTTAGCAATACGATTTTTTCTTCTCCGGGGTAAATTTAAGCTTGTAGTTCTAATTAATAAACTTTTCCTTCGCTTATTAATATTCAAAGATTAGCGAATAACAAGCCGGACATTGGCAGGTTTTGGTTCAATGTCCTGCACAATGGTTAGATGTTCCTATTTCCCCGGACGGGAAGATGGCAATTATAGCCGGATTAGTAAATCCAAACAGGTCTGTGTGTTATAAGAAAAGGTATATAAGGTTACTTAGATATTATAAACATATTTATTTGAAATAAATAAACTAATCATAATCATACCGGCGATAAGGAAATTTACCCCTGTGAGGATTCCGACTGCCCAGAATGCTGTTCCCGGCAGCCCTAAGATTATAATAAAACCGATTAAAAACTGGAGAAGTGCGGCAAATAAGTTTGTCCACCACAGGTATAGGGTTTTTCTTGTATGGATTGCAAACGCTGTTGAAGATATACTTTCCAATAGAAAATAAACCCCGATAACTGCCGTAATCAGTATAAGATTGAACCTTGGCGCGAAAAAAAGCAGCACTCCAATAACAGCAAGAATAACACCAAGAATTATGTTCAGAATAAAATGTCTTGTATAATTTCTTGTTAAAGCGGCATTCATAATTTTATAAATTCCGTAGACAAAAAACGCCGTGCATATCATTATCCCGAAAGTTAATGAAGTAAGCTTCGGCAGCATAAGCATCCCCAGACCAAGTATCATAAGTATGATTCCTTCTGTTAATATAAAGCTAAGAAATTTTTTTTCAGTCATAATAGATTCTCCTTTTTTACAAGAATATACGCTTAAAATTTTTTTTAATTCCTCAAAAGACTAATTAACCCTTGCTATTTTTCAAAATTTATTGTAAAGTTATGTTAAGCTGTGTGATTTTAAACCTTTTAAGAAGAGATGTTTTTAGTACACCCCGCAAAAGAGAATAAAAAAGATGTAAAACTATTTGGTGCTGTTCAAATAAGCGATACAGCCTTTTTGGTTTATAAAAATTCAGACGGAAGAGTTATGCTTAAAACCGGCGGGGACGAAAAGCTTCAAAAAAAAGCCGTCAAAAATATGCTTGAGAAGAATCCTGCCGTAAAAAGACTTCTTGACAAATACAGAATCAGACCGTCCATTAATACAAAAACATTGAAAGAACTTGCCGGCGGACACATGAACGAAACCTGCAATATCGCAAAAGGCGTTTATGAAATTCTTGCAAGCAGTTGCGAGCCGGAAATTGATGAAGCTACTGTTAAAGAGGCGTCGATGCTTCATGATTTGGGGAAAATACTTATACCTTCCAAAATTTTAAACAAACCTGCAAGACTAAATAAAAAAGAACGCGAAATTATGAATATCCATTCAACTCTCGGATATGAACTTTTAAAAAATCAGGGAGTAAGAAAAGAAATTTTGAATCTTATTAAATATCACCATCAAAACTTAAACAAATCCGGATATCCGGATTTTGAAGAAGATTTACCGCAAAACTTGCCGCTCGGGATGCAGATTGTATCAATTGCAGATAAATACAGTGCTTTAAGGGAAGCACGGGTTTATAGAAGAAAGCTCTCCAGGATTGAAGCTTTATTGATTCTCTATAAAGAAGTCAGAGAAGGAAAAATTCATAACTCAGTCTATAAAGCTCTTGTAAAATATGCCTCCATTTATGATGAAGAAGTTTAGATATTGTTGAATAATCTTTCTTTGTATTATAATTAACTCAAATAGAGAGGTGGGAAGATTATGCAAGTTTCATTAAACTGGTTAAACGAGTTAGTAGATATTAAAGATATTGATGTTGAGCGCATTGCTCATGAACTTACAATGAGCGGGCTTGAGGTTGAAGAAATTGAAGAAGTAAGACCTCAATTTACTGATATAATAACGGCAAGAATTGAAAAGATTGATAATCACCCTAACTCTGATCATCTTCATCTCGTTACGGTTAATACAGGCTCTGCTTTAAAGACAGTTGTTTGCGGCGCACAAAATATTGAAGTCGGACAGGTTATCCCGTACGCTTCTGTAGGAAGCAAGGTTCTGGACAGAAAAACCGGAGAACAATTTGAACTCACACCTGCCGTAATAAGAGGGGTAGAATCACAGGGTATGTTATGCTCTGATGATGAGCTTGGAGTAGCTGACAGAAATTATCAGGAAGAGGACGGAATCCTTATATTAAACAGAATCTATCCTAATGTAGGTTTGGGGCTTGATGTGGAAAATGTTTTAGGGTTTGAAAAAGATTATATTCTTCACACCGCACCTACTGCAAACAGAGGCGACCAGATGTCGGTTATCGGTATTGCAAGAGAACTTTCAGCCCTGTTTAACCGCCCGATGAAATTTACATACGCTCAAAGAGATGCACAAAAAGCAGATTTTGAAGTAGAAATAAAAGACTATGATGTTTGCAAATACTATTCTCTTGGGGTTTTGAATAATGTTAAAATCAAACCTTCTCCTGACTGGATGCAGAAAAGACTGCTTTCATCAGGGATTAGAGCAATTAATAACGTTGTCGATATTACAAACTATGTTCTGCTTGAATACGGAACTCCGCTTCACGCATTTGACAGGGATAAACTTAACGGATACCTTTGTGTAAGGCGTGCTGTTGATGACGAAACCCTTATAACGTTGGATGAAGTTGAAAGAAAATTAACTACGGATACAGTAGTTATTGCGACAAAAGACAAGCCGGTATGCTTAGGCGGTGTATTTGGCGGAGCTAACTCCGAAATTGACGAAAATTCAACAAATTTAGCCTTAGAAGCCGCATACTTTACTCCGGCTTATAACAGAAAGAGTTCAAGAAGTGTCGGCTACCGCTCAGAAGCCTGCGCAAGATACGAACGCGGAGTTGATATAGAAGCAGTTAAGCCGGGTCTATTCAGAGCAATTGAACTTCTTGAAAAATACGCTGATGCAGAATTTATCGGCATTGCAGAAGCCGGGCAAAACAAGCTTGAACCGATTGACATAACACTTAGATTCGCTCAAATAAAAAGAATTCTCGGCTGTGAAATTGAATCCTCAAGATGTCTTTCAATACTTGAAAACCTCGGCTTTACCGTTCTCG
>CALUTN010000027.1 GCA_944323665.1 Candidatus Gastranaerophilales bacterium
CTTTTTCATATTAAAAATCTCCATTTTGCTATCTCTCCAAGTATTATATTAGTTTCTGCAGAAATCAAACTCATATAGCTAGAGTATTTTAATTATAAATCAGCTTCAACCTTAACTTCTGCAGTTTTTGGATTCTTCTTTTTACCTTCATAGAGGAAATAGACAAACGGAATAATGAATACGGCAGCAACTGCAAAATATCTAAAAGTCTCAACGTATCCCCATAAAGTTGCCTGCTGTCTTAATGAATTATAGAGCTGAGCTTGTCCCATATATGTTGCCGTAAATGGATCCACCTGGGTCATAAATGCTGAAGCTATTGAATTTAGTTTGTTAAGATAAATCTCGTTTGTATCAGTCAAGGACTTAATCATCATCATTTGATGAGCTTGAGAAAATCTTGAAATCATAGTAGTTGCGATAGAAGTTCCTATGGCAGCTCCTGTATTTTTCAAAAGATTTTGCAGTCCGGCTGCATTGGTCTGAGCTTCATTTGGCAGAGTCGAACACGAAATATTTGCCAGAGGAACCATAGCCATAACCATTCCAAGTCCAAATGTGAAATTCGGAAGTGCGATGCTTGAGAGTGATATTGAAGTATTTATTTCACCAAATAAAAGACCGCCGATAGCCAGAATTACTAAACCGATGACAGTAACCGGCTTGATTCCTATTTTTGTAACTAATATACCGCAAAGGATTGACGCTAAGAAGCACCCGGATCCTCGAGGAACCATTGACAAACCGCTCAGAAATGCAGTATATCCTAAAAGTGATTGCAGCATTGAAGGCAAAATTGAAGCAGATGCCATCATTACGCCCATCAAAATAATCTGTCCCATAGTTCCAATTAAAAAGTTATGGTTTTTGAGTATGGATAAATCTATAAGAGCTGTCTTTGTTTTTCCCTTTTTGAATTGCACATAGAAAAATGCAATGCAGCAAATAACAGAAACTGTAAACAATTTACAAATCCAAGGGGCATTGAACCAATCTGCATCATTACCTTTATCCAAAACTACCTGCAGAGTTAGGAGCCATAGTGCAAGAAACGCAAAACCGGAAACATCCATTGTGACATTCTTTTGTTTCTTTGAGTATGGAGGTTCTTCAACAAATCTATGGGTCAGGTGTAATGCAATTATACCGAACGGAATATTAATAAAATAAATAAACGGCCAAGACCAATTTTCCGTAATCCAGCCGCCGAGAGCCGGACCCATGATAGGCGCCATGACAACCCCCAAACCAAAAATTGCCATTGCAGTCGGGAGTTTTTCTTTAGGGAATATTTCAAAAATCATAGCCTGTGCAATAGGCATAATCCCGCCGCCGCCAATTCCCTGTAAGGCTCTCGAAAACAACATCATTGCCATAGAGTTTGATATTCCGCACAGTATAGATGCCAGCGTAAATATAACTATACTGAGCATAAAATATTGTTTTCTGCCTATTAATTTACTGAAAAAATCTACTGCCGGTATTATAATACCGCTGGCAACCAGATAGCTGGTAATAATCCAAGTTGATTCATTATGACTGATAGAAAAGGTTCCTGCCATATAAGGGAGGGCTACGTTAGAGATTGTTTCATCTAAGGCAAACATGAATATGGAAAGCATAATAGGAATCATGGTTATCCATGGGTTAATCTTAAAATGCCACTCTTCTGTTGTCTTGACCTCTGTTGTCATCAGTTCCCTTTTCTACCTGTAGAAATATCTACAAACAATTAAAACATAGTCTTATAATATTTGCAAGAGTTATAAATCATTCAAATTTTATACTGTATTTTTCTACGGCTTTTTCTCTTATGACCCTGAGCATGTCTATAACTTCCCGGACTTTTTCTATTTCATAATCGGAATTCGATTCCTGAATATGTTCATCCAAAGATTTACTTATTGTTTCATAGATTTCATGTCCTTTTGGAGTTACGGAGATTTTCATAACTATCTTGGAACCTTGTTTCGCCGGAGTTCGTTCTATTAGTTTTTTCTCTTCAAGTGATTTCAAGAACTTTCCGGTATGCGCACGTCCTTTGAGTATAAGTTTAGCCAATTCAATTTGAATAATATCCGGATACATATACAAACAGTCCAGTATAATAAATTCATCCTGGGATACAGGATAATTATTGCGTTCAAAGAAGCATTTTGCAACTTCGTGCAGCACTCTTGAAGTCAATTCTAATTCATACGGTAAAGACCTTGTATAATGTTCCACATTTCACCCCTTTTTTAATTTTATTTGAAATCTGTCGTTTTTGCAAATCTGACAAATAATTTTACTTTTCATATTTTGAAATATTTGATATCATATTTTTAAAGGGGATTGTATGAGAATCGGCACAATTGGTATTATATCTGCAATAAATTATGATAAATACCGGTATAAGCTACCGGAGAAGCAAGATTCCCTTTTAGTAAATCCGCAAAACACTTTTTTGTATTCAAACAATATAATTTATTCGCCAATAACATTCGGAGCAATTGCTAATTCAAAGCCGCTCCGAATATTGTTTAAATACGGGCTTCCATGTATGTATACCGGTAAAAAAATGATTGATCCAAAGTCTATTTCAAAGATCTTTGATACGAATAAAATGCATGCGCCTGCAATTGAGTCTTTAAAACACCTTGAACCCTACAAAGAAAGTCTTACCGGCATGGAAAAAAGAGTTTTTGAACTCTTGAAAGAACAAGCTGTTGTATACCCGGATAAATCCATAGCAGAAATTTTTCAGGAAATTGCACCAAAATACCAAAAAAGATTGAGAAAAAAACAAGCACCTATTTTTAAAGAGCTTTTGAAGACAGCACAAAAACTCCCGCCTGAATATCATTACAGATTTATACAACTTATGATTAAGACTAATCAAAAATTACAGGACAGACCGGTTTTACTGCCGTTTAATTCTACCGAGTTCAAATACAAGCTTGGTAAAATTAAAGAATATATGACCAACAGAGGCGGAAAAGGAAGTAAAGCTATTCTCAGATTAACGGCAGAGGCAGAAAAGCTGCCTAAAAAAATAACACCTGAAAATCTTGAAATCCATAAAGGAATTATCAATAATATTGAACAGATAAAGAATAACACCCCGCTGCGGAATAGCGACACAATAGAAGAACTTTTGCGTAATGCAAAACAGCGGCTTAATGGTGAAAATATTGCAATACCATTCAGCAGAAAAACTTTTATTTATGACCTTGGAAAAATACTACGGGGTCTTAATAAACCGGATTTGGAAGAACAACTCATAAATATTGCACAAAAACTTCCGACATCAAAAGATAACTTGTCAGCTTATATTCTGAAATCTACAGGCGAAAGTTCAAATAAAATAGCTTATAGACTGCTTTGGCCGTCAACGGCATCGGTCGAACATATTTTACCAAAATCTTGCGGCGGTCCGGATTCTATGAAGAACTTTGGCGGGGCTTGCAATCGAGAAAATAGCGAAAGAGGGAATATAAGTTTTGTATGTCAAATAAAAAGATTGCCCCAAACTCCCATAAATTGCCAAAAATATATTGATAAGTTAATAGAACTTGCGAATCGCGGAATATTTAAGTCAAATAAAATCGATAAAAAATATATTTCTGATTTTAAAAGAACTATTCAAACCCAGTCTCAGGGCAGAATAGTTCTTGATATTTCCAAACTTAATACTAAATCTTGATTAAAAGAAATTTTGTGTCTTTAAGTGCAAAAACTTTGTGCTCGTGCTCTTTTTTAAACATGAGAATTTCTCCCTTTTTAACCTTGAATTTTTCAGCATCAAAATGGAATTCCGCTTCGCCGTCATATACATAAACACATGCATCGCAGACAGAAGAATGATTGTCAATTATTTCATTTTTTTTGAGTGCTACCGCTGTTAGGCAAGAGTCTCCGTTTTCCATTAAAACTTTTTTATCAAATTTATCCGGCTCACCCTGAATAACATCTTTTAGTTCTAAAACATTATAGTACATCATAAAACCTCCTTTTAATTAATAAAAAATTAAAAGATAATTATGCACAATTCCCCTTCCCGGCAGATTATTCGGATTCTATCGGCTCAGCTTCTTTTTGTTTTTTATAAGTGCATGTTCTGCTCGAACAAACCTCAAAAACTCCGTTCTTAGTATTCTTTTTAAGCAACAATTCACCGCATTCGGGACATTTATTTCCGGTTGGTTCATCCCAAAGCGCATAAGAACAATCAGGATACCTGCTGCATCCGAAAAAGATTTTTCCGTATTTCGATTTCTTTTCAATAATAGTTCCCTCACCGCATTTAGGGCATTTTACACCGGTAGAGCGAACGTATTTCTTTCTGTTTTTACATTCAACACACTCAAGGTATTTTCCATACGGACCAATTTTCATTACCATGCCGGCACCGCATTTTTCGCACTTTTCATCAACAGATTGAGACTTATTAGGCTCGTCGTTAGCCGAATCAAGTTCGACTGAATTATTCAAAGATATAATTGTTTTACATTCAGGATATCCTGAACAGCCTAAAAATTGTGTGCCAAAGCGGCTTGTTCTTACAAGCATTTTTCTGCCGCAGTTTGGACAAACCTTATCACTTTCAATAACAACTTTTTGAGAATTTTTCATAACAGAATTAACAACTTCCATAAACGGAGTGTAAAATTCTTGCAAAACAACATTCCAAACAGCTTTTTTTTCTGCAATCTTATCAAGCTTTTCTTCCATGCCCGCAGTAAATTTATAATCCATAATCTCAGAAAATTGGCTTACAAGCTGTTTACAAACGGTTCTGCCCAAAAGGGTCGGAACAAGAGCTTTATCTTTTTTCTCTACATATTTACGAGTTTGGATAACAGTAATAATTGTTGCATAAGTTGACGGACGACCAATTCCGTGCTCTTCCAGGGCTTTAACAAGAGAGGCTTCATTATATCTGGGAGGCGGCTGAGTAAAATGCTGTTTAGGTGTAATCTCTTTGCATATTACTTTGTCACCTGCTTCAAGATCCGGTATTTTTGCATCTGCTTCTTTTTCATCATCCTCTGCTTCGTTATACAATTTTAGGAATCCATCAAATAAAATCTTGCTGGTACCGGCTTTTAGAGAATATTCTCCGGCAGATATGTCAATTGTTTTATTTGCAATATTTGCCGGCGCCATCTGCGAGGACATAAATTTTTCCCAGATAAGTTTGTAGAGCTTATATTGTTCAGATGTAAGATATTTTTTTATGCTTTCAGGAGTTCTTTCAGGATAAGAAGGTCTGATTGCTTCGTGCGCATCTTGCACATTTTGTTTACCTTTTGCATAAATATTCGGTGATGACGGATAGTATTTTTCGCCGTAATTATTCAAAATAAAATCTTTTGCCATTGCCTGCGCATCATCCGAAATTCTTACACTATCCGTTCTCATATATGTGATAAGACCTATCGGAGTTCCGTCAATTTCAATACCTTCGTAGAGTTTTTGCGCTACTTGCATTGTTTTGGAGACTCCGAACCCGAGTTTGGAACTGGCGGCTCTCTGGAGAGTAGACGTTATAAACGGCGCAGTAGGTTTACGTTTTGTTTCTTTTTTAGTAACCTTTTCGACTTTAAATTCTGTATCGGAAGAAAGAAGGCATTCTTTTATTTTAAGAGCTTCTTCTTCGTTATTGATTTCAAATTTCTTTCCCTTATGTTTATTTACTTCCGCTTCGAAAGTTTTTCCGTCCTTGTCCATAAGAGCATGAATTGACCAATATTCTTTAGGAACAAAAGCTTCAATTTCCTCTTCTCTTTCGCAAATCATCCTGAGAGCAACTGACTGAACTCTTCCGGCTGAAAGGTGATAATTCCCTAATTGTTTCCAAAGAACAGGGGATAGTTTATAACCTACAAGTTTGTCCAGAATCTGTCTTGTCTGTTGAGCTTTTACTCTGTCCATATCAATTTGTCGGTAATGTTCGACTGCATATTTAACAGCTTTTGGAGTAATTTCGTTAAATTCTATCCTAAAAACTTTACTGTCATCGACGTCCAAAAGTTCACGTACGTGCCAGGCAATAGCTTCCCCCTCTCTGTCGGGGTCTGATGCCAGATATATTTTATCTGAATGTTTAGCTAGTTCATTTAGCTTGGCAACAACTTTCTTTTTTTCGGGTATAACTACATAAGTCGGTTTAAAATTGTTATGCACATCAAAACCGAGAATGTTTTCAGGTAAATTCCTTACGTGCCCGAAACTTGCTTCAATTTGATATCCGTCTCCAAGAATCTTTTTTATTGTTTTTGATTTTGCCGGAGACTCTACTATAACAAGCGAACGTCCTTTTTTAGATATTGGCTTTTTTTCTGCTGTTTGCGCTGTCATTTTCTTTTATATCTGTCTCCCGCTGTCTGCTCAATCAAACCTTTTAATTCCATCCCGGTAAGACATATTAGAAGTTCATCAGATGTCATCCCGGTTACGGCAATAAGTTCATCAAAACCTTTCGGCTCGACTTTTATTATATCAAAAATTATTTTTTCATACATGTCAAGTTCAGTAACTGAATTTGAATTAGGAATTTGCGCAACACTTTTAATTTCCCATCCGAGAATATTCAGTACGTCATTACCGGAAGTGACCATGGATGCCCCGTCTTTTAAAAGCTTGTAAACACCTTCCATATTAGAATTTGAAATAGGTCCCGGTATACACATAAGCTCTCTACCCTGTTCTAATGTGAGATTTGCCGTTATTAAGGCTCCGCTTCTTGATGCCGCTTCTGCAATAACTGTGCCGAATGAGAGTCCTGATATTATTCTGTTTCTTTGAGGAAATCTGAATTTCAGCGGCTCAAAAGTCGGATAATATTCTGTAATAACTGCCCCGCCGTCATTTTCGATTTTTTCATATAAATCTTTATTAGAAGCCGGATAGGTGTAATTTAATCCGCTGGCTATTACACCTATCGTTTTAAGATTGTTTGCAAGTGCTGATTCATGGGAGACGGAATCAATCCCGGCAGCGAGTCCCGATACAATACAAATATCTGTATTTTTAAAGTCTGTTATGATTCTTTTGACTCCATCTTTTCCTAAATAACTTGCTCTTCTTGAACCGACAAAAGCAACCGTTCTTTCGAGGTTGCAGCTGAATAAATCACCTTTATAATAGATACAAGCAGGAGGATCCGAAATTTGCCTCAGCATATATGGGTATTTCTCGTCGTCAAAGGTCAGAATCTTAATACCCTTGGTATAGACATAATCCAAAGTTTTTTCTAAATCCAGAGTTTTTCGTTTTTCAATAAAAATTTCTGTTTTTCGAACATTTAGACCTTCTATTTCTCGTAATTCCGAAGCCTGGGCCTTATATGCAGCTTCAATATCACCAAAATAATTGTAGAGACGTTGAATAAATCCGGAATCCAACTGCTCGATAGAAGATAGTGCTGTCCAGTATTTTGTATTCATTATTTAATAATAGCATAAACAACAACAATCTGTTTATATCTGACCATTTCCCCTCACATTAAATTTGATGCTGTACCGGTCCAGTGAATTTATTATTCAAATATGATATAATAACCTTTGTACAAAATAGGAGGTTGGAATTATGGATTTAAAAGGGTCAAAAACGGAGAAAAATTTGTGGGCGGCCTTTGCCGGAGAGTCTCAAGCTCGAAATAAGTATACATACTATGCAGCTCAGGCAAAAAAAGACGGATATGTTCAGATTAGTAAGATTTTTGAAGAAACTGCAAATAATGAAAAAGAACATGCAAAAATTTGGTTTAAGTATCTGCATGGGGGGAAAATACCTGAAACAATAGCAAACCTTAAGGATGCCGCTGACGGCGAAAATTATGAATGGACAGACATGTATGCAAATTTTGCGAAAGAGGCAAAAGAAGAAGGTTTTACCGAACTTGCAGTATTATTTGAAATGGTTGGCAAAATTGAAAAAGAACATGAAGAAAGATACAGAAAACTTCTCTCTAATATTGAAAAGGATGAAGTATTTAAACGTACCGGCGAAAACACTTGGGAATGCTCTAATTGCGGGCACACATATGTTGGCGAATCCGCCCCTCAGCTTTGTCCTGTTTGTAAACATCCTCAATCTTATTTCTTTTTAAAAGCAAAAAATTATTAAATTAGAGGTTTTAGAATGATTGAAAGAGGGGTTAATAAATCATCCCTCTTTTTTTGTTATACTATAATATCCAAAGAAGAGATCGATTAAAATGATAAATGATTTGACGAAGGGAACCCCTCTCAGACTGATACTGTTATTTTCAATTCCGCTTCTTATCGGAAATATCTTCCAGCAGTTTTATAATATCGCAGATATTATTATTGTCGGAAGAACTCTGGGGATGAATGCACTGGCTGCAGTCGGGGCAGTTTCTCCGTTATTCTTTCTAATTGTCTTTATGGTTGTCGGGCTGACAAGCGGATTTGCTGTTATAACCGGACAAAAATTCGGGGCGAAAGATTATCCCGGGGTAAGGCGTTCTGTTGCAATGTCTGCAATACTTACAATATTTTTTACCTTATTTTTTACTGTATCCAGTGTGCTTCTTATGCATAAACTTCTGGGGATAATGAATGTTCCTCAAGAAATTTATAAAGATGCTTATTATTATATTCAGATAATTGTTATTTTTCTTATGGTTTCAAGTTTTTATAACCTTCTTGCCAGTATTATAAGAGCTCTGGGCGATAGTTTGACTCCGCTGTATTGTTTAATTGGTGCATCGGTGCTAAATGTTTTTCTTGCCCTCATTTTTATATTAAAATTCCATTTAGGTGTTCCAGGCTCTGCCTTTGCTCTGGTTGTATCGCAGGCAATATCCGTTGTGATATGCCTGTGGTATGTAAAGAAAAAGTTTCCGATACTTCATCTTACTAAAAAAGATTGGATTTTTAACTGGAAGAAAGATTATACTTTTGCCTGGCTGCATTTGAAAGTCGGATTCCCGATGGCTATACAGTTTGCGATTTTAGGACTGAGTATTCTTATTATTCAGAGTGTATGTAACAGTTTTGGTGCGGATGTTATAGCGGCATTTACCGCAGCTTTGAGAATAGAACAGCTTGCTACCCTTCCTATGATATCTTTCGGGGTCGCTCTTGCCTCTTTTGTTGCTCAAAATTTTGGAGCAAGAAAGTACGGCAGAATCCGTGACGGAGTAAGAAGGATTTCTCTTTTAAATGTTGTTCTGAGTATAATTATGGCATTTATAATGCATTTCTGGGGAGGTGAACTTGTAAGTTTATTTGTCGGAAGAGAAAATGTAAATGTGGTAAAAATCGCACATGAATATCTTTTTATAAGTTCTATTTTCTATTTCTTTTTAGCTCAAATTTTTGTTTACAGAAATGCTTTGCAGGGTCTGGGAAGGGCAATAATTCCATTATTTGCTTCCGTAGGAGAGCTTCTAATGCGGGCCTTTGCCGCAATATATCTTGCCGTCAGAATAAGTTATTTCGGGGTGTTTTATGCAGGTCCTATTGCCTGGACAACAGCTGCTCTTGTGCTTGCAATCGGCTATTATTCGACATTTAAAGGATTCATTATGAAAACCCGGAACAAACTCCGGAATCAAAAAAGCTGAGATTGACAGGTGTGATATAATGGAAATATGGTTAAGAAGGGTTGTCAGTTTGTGCTGATACTTCTGCTTTTTATCCTTAATACCGCAGAAGTATTGGCTCACGGCGAAGAAGAATTATTTAAACTGGTCGAAGTAAAAGATGGCACCTCACTTTCCGTAATGGATTGTGTTGCGGTTGCTTTTAAGAACAGTCCGAAAATTAAACGAAAGAAGTACAATCTTGATATAGCAAAAAGTAATCTTGGCATAGCGAAGGCTCAATATTTTCCGGTTGTTAATGCGGGGGCGGGATTTTATAACGAAAATAACTCAGATAATGTATATTATAATTCTCACTATAGAGATTTGCCATCCGTCGGTGTTTCGGTTAACAAGCTTATCTGGGATTTTGGAAGAACAACCGCTTATATAAAGATGGAAGAGTTTTATAAAATCGGCGCCGAGTATGAATTTATTGACAGCCTGTGTGCTACTCTTTTTGATATTAAAGGGAAATATTATAACCTTTTAAGGGCGGAAGCTTTACAAGATGTTGCGGAGTATAATCTTGAACTCAATAAAAAATTCTTAAAATTAGCCGGAGGTAAGAAGAAGTATGATAAAACGGCGGCAGAAGTTAATCTTTCAGATGCAAAAGTTAAATTGATTGAAGCACAGAATAATTTAAAAAATGAAAGAGTAAATCTTACAAACTCAATGTATCTGGATTCACAACCGGATTTTGATATAAAACATACAAAAACATTTGATTATAATAAGGATTACTCTTATGAACCCGAAAAATATGAAGCAGATAAATTTATTCCCGAGATTTTCCCGTTTACTAAAAAAGAGGCGTTAGAGCTGGCTTATCAAAACAGTCCGGATTTATGTGTCCTTCAAGCAACCAGAGATGCAATGGAACAATCACTGCTATTTATCAAAAAATCATATATGCCGGCTCTTTCAGCTAATGCGGGCTACGGGTATAATAATTCAAATCTGACATCAAATAATAGTTTACAGGTGGGAGTTAATCTTTCGGCGAATACAAATTTAATGGAACTTAAACATAGTATTAAAGGCGGAGAAGCCCAAATTAATCTTGCAGATAATGAGATACTTTTATTTAAAAAAGACTTATCTTATGAGTTAAAGCGAGCGTTTAATAATGTTTATAAATCTGAAAATGAAATTCCGACAGCAAAAATGGAAGTTTTGCAAGGATATTTGAATCTAAAACTTATAGAAGAACAGTATTCAAGAGATGAATTAAACTATGTAGCTCTGCAGGATGCAAGAAAAGATTATATAAGAGCTTTGCAAAACTATATAGAAAGCCTTTATAACTATAATATGGCACTCATTCAGGTTGAAATGGCTATGCACTATCATATTGTTGATATTCATCACAAATCAGAACATGCCATCCAATACCATTCACAAGAATTAGTTGATAAATTAAATAAAGCCCTTGGATGTGACGAAACTGAGGTGAAAAGTTCCAGAAAGCCTCTTGGAAATAAAACGGATTCTCTTTAATTATTTTGGAAATTTCATAAGGGTAGTACCATGTCTTACCAGTTTAAACCCGTTTTTGATATAAAAATCGACGGTTGTAGGCAAAGCACGAAGTTGTATTATTTTATTTTTGTAATAATCTTTCAAAAAACTAAGAAAAGAAGAGCCAATCCCTTTGTAAAGCTGAGACCCCGATTCATACATGTTTTCAGGCTGCACTTGTAAATATTCGAGATAAATATTATTTTTGTCAGGATAGTCAATTACTATTTCCGCCTCTGCCAGAACATCTTCAGGCTCAACTCTCTCATAGCTTTGCCGTTGTTCTGTGAGCACATAAAATTTCCTTAAATCAAGGTTTGTTCTGCTAATATTAATTCTGTCTGCATCTTTATATATGGTACCGGCAAAAGTCTCATTCCATAAATCGCACACACCGAGCAGAGTATTAAGATCCCGGTATTTAAGCGGATTCATCTCCACAACAGATGCCTGCCGGGTAGAATTAGTTTCACCATATTTTTTAATATTAATATTTGTTATAAGCTGACCTCTAAAACTAATCTGATTCATATTTCCTAAAATCCTTATTCTTTTAAAATCCGTAAATTTATTTTTTGCTAATAAAACAAATATGCTATAATTTGTCTGTAGAAAAGAGTCTTATATGCAAAACGAAAAATTAACAAACCCCGGGCAAATAATTGTACGAGGCGCCAGAGTTCATAACTTAAAAAATATAAATGTAAATATTCCGCTCAATAAGATTGTCGGTATTGCGGGTGTTTCCGGCTCCGGCAAATCTTCACTGGCTTTGGGAGTCTTATATGCGGAAGGCTCCAGAAGATATCTGGAAGCCCTTTCAACATATACCCGCAGGAGAATGACACAGGCAGCAAAAGCTCAGGTAGATGAAATCCTCTATGTTCCGGCAGCACTTGCACTTCATCAAAGACCGGGCATCCCGGGAATACGAAGCACTTTCGGAACCGGGACAGAACTTCTTAATAGCTTAAGACTCATGTTTTCTAGGCTTGCCAGCCATCGTTGCCCGAACGGCCACTATCTTGAGCCTACTTTAGCCGTTGCTGCAGAACAAGAATTAGTTTGTCCCGTTTGCGGTGTACATTTTTATGCTCCCGGAGCGGAAGAACTTGCTTTTAACAGTCAGGGAGCCTGCGAACATTGTGGAGGAGTAGGAACACTCCGTACGGTAGATGAATCAACTCTTGTTCCGGATGAATCCCTTACAATTGATGAAGGCGCAGTTGCGCCTTGGAACTCTCTTATGTGGTCTTTAATGACCGATGTTTGCCGTGAAATGGGAGTCAGAACAAATGTTCCGTTTAGTGAACTTACAAAAGAAGAAAGAGATATAGTTTTCCATGGGCCGGCTGAAAAAAAACATATTTTTTATAAAGCTAAAAACTCTAATCAAGCGGGAGAAATTGATTTTACATATTATAATGCTGTTTACACAGTAGAAAATGCGCTTAAAAAAGTTAAAGATGAATCCGGCATGAAGCGTGTCGAAAAGTTTCTTAAAGAAGATGTCTGCCCCTTCTGCAACGGAACAAGATTATCAGAATCAGCCAGAGCGCCCAAACTCAGAGATATTTCTCTTGATAAAGCCTGCACAATGACTCTTTCAGAAATCATGAAATGGGTCAAAGGAGTTCCTGAATCCCTCCCCGATAGCATGCGGCCAATGGCTGAATCCATTTGTGAATCATTTTTGATTACGGGGAAGAGATTAATGGATTTGGGATTGGGCTACCTTTCGCTTGACAGAGCAGCCGCTACTCTTTCTACAGGGGAAAGGCAGCGTATGCAGCTTGCACGCTCGGTCAGGAATCGTACAACAGGGGTTTTATACGTACTGGATGAACCGTCTATAGGTTTGCACCCGGCAAATATCAAGGGTTTAAATGCTGTTATGCACGATTTAATTGCTGATGGAAATTCCGTTGTACTTGTTGACCATGATATCCAAATTTTATCAGAATCCGATTGGATTATTGAACTGGGACCCGAATCCGGGGCTGATGGAGGAGAAGTTATTGCACAGGGTACTATACCAGAAATAATTAAAACCCCTTCCTCAAAAATAGCTCCGTTCCTATCAAATGAAACTCTGAACAAACCTCATAAGACAAATAAAAAAGTTATTTTTGAACATGGTGAAATACACATGACAACTTCACAAATACACACCGTGAAACCTTTAAATGTAAAAATACCAAAAGGCCGTCTAACCGTTATTACGGGTGTATCCGGCTCCGGAAAAACTACCTTGATATTAGAAAGTTTAATTCCGGGATTGGAAAACCATATAGCCGGAAAACCTTTGCCTCTGCATGTTAAAAGTATTGAAGCAGAAGGAATAAAGCAAGTTAAACTTATTGATGCGGCTCCTATAGGAATAAATATCCGCTCAACCGTCGCCACATACGCTAATGTCCATGATGAATTGAGAAAGGTTTTTGCAAAAACAAAAGCTGCAAAAGAAGCAGGTTACAAAGCCGGAGATTTTTCATATAATACGGGAAGTTTGAGATGTCCCGTATGTGACGGAACCGGAAGTATAAGTCTTGACGTCCAATTTCTGCCTGATGTGGATATACCCTGTCCCGATTGCAGAGGTGCAAGATACTCTAAAAAAGCGGGAAATATACAATATCTGACCAAAACAAATGAAAAATATTCACTCCCTCAATTAATGGCTATGGATATTAATCATGCACTTGCTGCATGCAAAGATTTAAATACAGTAAGCCAGCGACTGCGTGTATTAAAAGATTTAGGACTCGGTTATTTAACGCTGGGTGAAGCCACCCCTAGCCTTTCCGGCGGAGAAGCTCAAAGACTTAAGCTTGCCTCTGAAATGGGTAAAAAACAAGAAGATACGGTTTTTGTATTTGATGAGCCTACAATAGGGCTTCATCCTCTTGATGTTCAATCACTACTGGATGTTTTCCGAAAATTAATTGACAATAAAGCAACAGTTATTGTAATAGAACATGACTTAGATGTTATAAGAAATGCGGATTACATTATAGATATGGGCCCCGGAGGCGGTGATGACGGCGGTAAAATAATTGCATGCGGTACGCCGGAAGAGATTGCTGACTCTGTTCAAAGCGTTACGGGAAAATTTTTAAAACAACTTTTAAATAACTGATATTACCGAATTTTAAATCTCCTCCAAATAAAGGTTTGATTTTTGAAAAAATATCATTAAACTAAACATGCATAATTATAACTAAACACAAGGAGATATATTATGGGCAAACGATTAGACGGAACATCCTTATTTACAGGCATTAATTCAGGGTTTATAAATTCTTATTCTTTACTAAACAGTATGTATGAAGACGGGGTAACTCTGGAAAACCTCGCAAATGCAGCAACTAATACAAACTATATATCAAGTGCATACGGAACGACTTTTTCATCATATCTGATGAATAATTTCGGAACTGTAGATAAAAATGGAGACGGAACAATTTCAGCAGATGAAGTTCAAAATCTTATGGGGCAGATGGCAGCTCAGGGGCTTACAAGAGAACAGATTATTTCTCTGGGAGGGGCTTCCGGTTTGAGCGGTTCTTTACAGGAAACCGTGCTTTCACATTTTGATGATATTGATAAAAACCATGACGGAAAGGTTACAAATCAGGAAATCCAGGCGTACGGAGTAGATTCTGAACTCGAAAAACAAAAGGTTGCAGACCGGAACAGAATAGTAAACAATATGTCAATGTTTTACGATACCGGTGCTGATTATGAAGGGAGTATGTTAGATTACAGGTATTTAGATGAGGATGAAGGATAAAAAAGAGGGCTAAAGCCCTCTTTTTTATCCTTATTTTTTACCTCTTTACCCCTTTAACCCTCTTTTTTGGTAAGGACACTGATAATACTTAAAATAACCATTATTAATATTAAAACCGCAATATAGATAAAATAATGTTTTAAAGTCCCTGTAAAATATGTAGCTGCAGCACCTCCTGCTATAGCAACGGATGTAAGTATTGCAACGGTTTTTTTCTGTGAAAATCCTGCTTTCAAAAGCTTGTGGTGGATATGCTCGGCATCAGCCACAAACGGAGATTTCCCTTTACAAATCCTCCTCAGGCTGGAATAAGTTATATCCATAATCGGGACAGCAAGTACCAGAAACGGAAGCAATATTGCTAGAGTTGCGCCTTTCATAACCCCTGCGATAGAAAGCGTTGCAAGTAAAAATCCGGAAAACAGTGCGCCAGAATCTCCCATAAAGATTTTTGCAGGGTTAAAGTTAAATGTTAAAAACGCAAGCATAGAGCCTGCCAAAATAAACCCGATAAGTGCTGTAATAGGCTGCGCCGGTGTGGTTGAAACC
>CALUTN010000028.1 GCA_944323665.1 Candidatus Gastranaerophilales bacterium
GAAGTGTTGTCACCGACGTATCTTTCGAGAGCTCCGATAGCGACAGCTTCTCCTTTTATACCCAAGATACAATTTCCTTCACACTGTCTTTCCTGAGGGCAGACTCTTCCGCAAACAGATGGCAGCATGCTGGTTTCTCTTATAATCTCACCTGCTTTATCCAGATTATCTTCCTTTATTGCTTGAATAAATTCAGGGATTTGAATATTAACAGGGCATCCTTTTACGCAGCGGGGATTTTTGCAATGCAGACATCTTTCAGCTTCTAATTTTGCCTGTTCAGGTGTAAAATTCTCTTCCACCGGTTCAAAATTGTGCCTGCGTAACATTTTATCTTGTTCTTTAGGATGTTGTCTCATATTCTAAGCCCCCTATTTATTCACCATTAGCAATTGATATTCAAATTATATCAAAAAATGATTTTATTGTATAATATTTTCTATGAAAAATGTTATATTTATATTCGGAACAAGACCTGAAATTATCAAACTGGCACCGGTTATACTTACACTCAAAAAATTTCCGGAAGACTATAATGTTATAATTTGTAACACAGAGCAGCAAAAAGAACTTTCAAACCAGACTCTTGAGTATTTTGGTTTAAGGGCAGATATAAACCTTGACTGTATGAGAGAGAATCAATCACTTTCATCTGTTCAGGCAAGGATTTTAACCTCTCTTGACAAAGTTTTTTGCGAAAATAAGATTGATGCAGCTGTTGTTCAGGGAGATACAATGACTGTGCTTTGCGGAGCATTAACCGGTTTTTATCATAAAGTTCCGGTTTTCCATGTGGAAGCAGGCTTGAGGTCTTACGATATTTATGAGCCGTTTCCGGAAGAAGTTATGCGCCAGATGACTTCAAGAGTTGCAGAGCTTCATTTTGCCCCGACCGAAGTAAATAAGGAAGCCTTACTCAAGGAAAATATTTCAGAAAACAAAATCCATGTTACGGGAAATACTGTAATTGATGCGCTTTTCTGTCTGTCTGATGAAGTTGTAGAAAATTCAAAAAGGTTCTTTGAAGACAAAAATATTCCTGTTGATGACAAACTCGTTTTAATAACTGCCCACAGGAGAGAAAACCACGGAGAGAGAATTGACAGAATAATTGAGGCAATATCGTATCTTGCTAAAAAGTATTCAGAGCATACTTTTGTAATCCCGGTACATCCGAATCCGAATGTAAGGGGTAAAATTTATGACAGATTGGATATCTTTGGCAATATTCATCTTTTACCGCCGCTTGATTACCCGTATTTGGTCTATTTAATGAAACATGCAAAGCTGATTCTTACGGACTCAGGCGGAATTCAGGAAGAAGCTCCGTCCTTTGCCTGCCCTACTCTTGTTATGAGATACGAAACAGAGAGAAAAGAAGGTATAGAAGCCGGAGTTTCTAAACTCGTCGGAGCGGATTATGACAAGATTCTTGAGGAAAGTGAAAAAATTCTTTCTTCCACAAAAGATCTTACCCGCCTGAAAGTTCAAAATCCATACGGGGACGGAAAGGCTTCCGAAAGAATAGAAAATATAATCAGAAATTATTTTAAGACTGAACAGGGTTAACCCTTTTTACAATCAGTTTACTTACTCTGCGGCCTTTCAATTCGGCAACTTTTATATGCAAGCCTTCAATATCTGTTTCATCTCCGGCGCATGGAATTCTGCCGAGAACTCTCTGTACAAGTCCGCCTACTGTATCAACATCATCTTCTTCGTGCTCTATATCGAAATATTTAAAGAAATCTTCAACTCTGAACAGTCCGTTTACAACAAATTCATTTTCCGATATCTCTTTAATCTTGAAATCATTTTCTTCTTCGTCAAATTCGTCCTGAACTTCTCCGCAGATTTCTTCAAGAACATCTTCAAGAGAAATTATACCTGACATTCCGCCAAATTCATCCACTACAATTGCAATCTCTGTTTTATTCTTTTTGTAACTGTCCAGTAAAACATCTGCAGACATTGTTTCAGGAACAAAAAGAGGTTTTCTTAAAATATTGCGAAGCTCAATTTTTTTATGCCGGATAAGATATGAATACAAATCTTTGACATGCAAAACTCCGACAATATTATCAAAATTCCCTTCGTAGACAGGATATCTTGTATACTGGTTTTCAAGTATAAGATTTTCAAGCTCCGGAATTTCTATTTCTACCGGGACTGATATAACTCCGCATCTTGGAACCATTATTTGTTTTGCCATTAAATCAGTAAATTTTAAAGAGTTTTTCAACAGCAAACTTTCTGTTTCGTTTAGAACACCGCCTTTGTAGCTTGCATCAATAATCATATCAAGTTCTTCTTCGGTATGTACTGCAGACGCAGGATGAGCAGGCGGTATTTTCATAAGTTTTAACAGCATATTTCCAAATCCGTTTAATAAATATATGAACGGAGTAAAAACTTTCGCCGTAAAAACAAGCGGTCGTGTAACAATAAGGGTTGTCTTTTCAGGATACTGGAGCGCTATTGATTTTGGCATTAATTCTCCGAGTACTACATGCATAAATGTAATAAGCGCAAACGATACAGCAACGGCAATGGAATGGGTTGCTATATTTCCTGATATTCCCGGCAAGAAATCAAACAGAGGATGAATAATTGCAGCAAGAGTAGCTTCTCCCACCCAGCCTAAGCCGATACTTGCTATTGTAATACCCAGTTGAGTAGCCGCAATGTACTTGTCCAGCTCTTTTAACGCCTTGACCGTAATTTTTGCGGTGTTATTTCCTTCGTTTGCAAGCTGGCTGATTCTGGTTTGTCTTACGCTCACAAGGGCAAATTCAGAAGCAACAAAAAATCCGTTTGCAAATAACAGTAAAAAGATAATAATTAAATTAGTTATAATCATATTTCATAAGCTTAACATTTTTATTAAATTTGTGCAAGAAAGTTAAAAAAAGACCGGTTTTAACCCGGTCCCTTAAATAAGTATTTATTTAATGTTTACTAAATCATTTGCTTTTTGTTTGAAAACATGTCCTTTACAATCTTTTTCAATATCAGGTGTTTCAATTTCAAACACATAAGCATCCGCAGGTGAAAGATTAACTTTAAGTTCCCCTTGACTTACCTGGAATTCACTAGAATCACCGTATTCAGGAATCATGTTTTCAAGTTTCTGGTCAGCTTTCAAACCAGGAATTTCTATAATACCCGTTACATTTCTGTTTGGATTTTTATTTGCCACGACAAGTATTGTTCTGCCGTTGTTATGTCTTGCATAAGCAATGATTTGGTCATCTATATCCTCTTTTTTATTAAATTCTATAAAACTACTGTTTTTATCTGCAAGAACATCCAAATTTTCACTGCGCATTTTTAATACGCCCTGCATAACTCTTTCAATATCAGGACAGTCGCCGCCAGGTTTTCTGGCAAGGTTAAACAAAGCTAACCTGTATTGATGTTCCTCCATTTTTGTTTTACCGGTATAAGTTTCTATATTATCTGTTCCTCTGTATTTGTAATCATAGTAGTCACCCGTTTGAAAACCGTCTATAAAATAAGGGTTACACATAGGAATTGTAGCCTGTAAAACGGTTGTAAGTTTACAGAAATTTTCGCCGCCATGTACCATAGAGGAGCTGTCATCATGTGTAAGGAAAGAGCCGATTACACTTTTTCCGGCAGGAAGCCTGTGTGACAAATCCAAATTTAACTTAATATAATCATTAAATTCCCCGGCATTTTTCCAGTCATGGAAAATATGATATTGGCCGTAATATTCATCAAATCCGGCTCTTAACAAGTCTTCCGGTCTATCATAAGGCATATTCACCATCGGAGAAGCACATTCATAAGTATAACTCTCCGCTAACCATCCGAATTCAGGATCTCTCTGATGAGAATATTTAATTAATATATCCCAAAATTCCGGCGGTTTAGCTCTTGCAACATCTGCTCTTATACCGTCAATCCCTAAATCAATACACGCATCTACAAACTGTTTATGCATCTCTAGAAGTTTTGGATTCAGAGTCCGTTTTGCCTCGTCTGCCCAAGGTTCAAACATTCTTATGTCAGCCCATCCCTGCGGAGTTTTATCTTCTCCGTTTCTGCCGTATGCCATAAGTTCCGGCTCGGCTTCAAACATATCCACAGATGCACAGCTTGGCAAATCCAGCATTACCCTTATTCCACGTTTATGGCATTCGTCAATAAAAGCTTTAAACTGTTCGTCAGGAGTTCTTGGGTCATTTTTATCAATAAGCATAGGGTCAATTGCAAGATGTCCGTCATCAGTAACATATTTTGCAGGGGAATACAGTGAACCGGCAGTACCCATTGCATTTTTCTTTCCCGGCGGATGAATCGGCAGGATATGCAAAGTATTAATTCCTAATTCTTTTAACTCATCCAAACGAGAAATTGCTTTTAAAAAAGTACCGTTCTTTTCGCCGGTTGAAAGAGTAACTTTATCATCTCCGTTTATATCCTCAGCAGTGAAAGTTCGTGGTACAATTGCCATCATAACGGACTCATTGTTCCTAATCATTGTCCTTAAATTATTCTTATATGATACATTTTTATCGGAAGTCAACTCAACTCTTTGAACACCCGCAGCATTTATTCTTGCAAGATTATCAAGATATTTTTCTGAGAGATCCTTCTTCGGATTTGCAGTATTTTCTTGCGGAATATTATCCGTCAGGGGCTGAACTGCCGCCGCTCTAAAACTAACCGGTATTAATCTAGTTATTTGCATCATAGTCCACCTGTTTCTGTAAATTCTGAGGATTTCTTAACTTGCCGAAGCAGAACTGCGCAAGTACAGTGACGGCTACTACGGTTCCGCCAATCCAGGATGCTATTCTAAGCCATTTCTGATTCCCGTATCTCCTTGCTGCCGCATTTTTTATCATCTCTGCCGGAGATTGTGAAACAAGATTAAATTTGGCCAATCTTGTTTGAGATGATTTTGTGTAAGCAGAAGGCGCACTGCTATCCAAAATATGATTTGGTTTTGTAAAATCAATATCATTATTTCCCATAATATCTTTAAATCTTATTATATATTTGCGGAACCTGCCGATTATATCACCTGTCGCAATATCTTTTGTACCGCTTAAAGCTTTTTCTGTTGATTCTTCCAGTCTCGGATTCCAAATAGTATTCATTACATCTTTATAGAAACTTTGATTATTGACCATGTTTAGCTTCAATGTCTGTTCGGAAGAAGTACTATTCATCAATACATCCTTACCTCTTGCCAGAATTTCCCTGTCATATCCGTTTTCAGGAACAGGGCGTCTATATATATCAAAAATATGTAAAACTCTGTTGAATGAATTTTTAGCACCCTGATAACGATCAACTATTCTCGAAATATCAAGATTTTTAGCAGAGCCTACCCCTTTGGAATTATATCTGGCATACTCTTTTCTGCCTTCATCCGTCAAATCGCCCCAGTAATTTTTCCCTTTATAGACATCCTCTCTGACTCCATCCAGCAAATCAAATAAATCCGAGCGAGACTTGACTGCTTCTATTGACTCTTCCGCATTCTTGGCCAAAGAAGAGGCATTTTCATTAACCAGAGCTTCTATAGTAGACTTGAATCCGCCAATTTTGTCAAGTCTTACGGCTGTATTGTTATAGTTGTTTTCAATGGCATTAATTAAATCTTTGAGATAGGAATCGTTAGCACTTTTACCGTTTAGTTTAATTTCCATATCTTCCATAACTTTAGCAAGTTTACCGACTGCTTTTTCATATTTTGCTTCATCTTTAACAAGTTCTGATAGTTTCTTATCAAAAATTTCCTGCGCATATTGTTCTGATTCTCTCATAACTTTCAGGTCTTTATATTTTATACCCAATACATCCATAAGAGTTTTCTCAAATTTAGCATACGATTTTGCTATAACAGTTTCGGGCGCATATTCGACTTTAAAAGATTTGCACCCGTCAAGGATACTACGGTTGGTCTTAAACTCGCCGATAACTTTTGAAAAATCTACAATGTCTTTAATCTTATCTTCACTGACATAATTTGACGGTGTCTGTTGAATTTTTTTGGAAATTAATTCAAGCACTTCATTACGCTGTGCATTAAGAATTCCTCGCATATTTGCAGGTTCACTGTTTATTTTTGCATTAAATAAATTCTTAAATTCAGCTTTTAAATCCAACAGAGTATCTTTTGTTATATTTTCTTTTACTCCGAGTTTATCCAAAATATTCTGTATTTCAGGAGCAGACGGTACAAAAACTCTTTCAAATACTTCTTTTTTCCTTGCCGGAAGTTTTGAATAAATCTGTTTAATCATATCATCCGCAAATGTATTGTTAATAATGTATGAAGGTTCACCGGCAAATCCGCTTTTTAATATTGATGTGATATCTTTTTTAACAGCTTCTGCCGAAATATTATCCATTTCCTTTGTAATAAGAGAAATAAGATTATCAATCTCATTTTGCGGAATTTCTCTGTTTTTGTATGTTGTAAGAATTTTTTCAATCTTCAGGCTTAAAACATTGGGCTTAACAGCATCAATATCGGCACTCATACTTTTGGTTAGCGCAAGCGTATTTGCTATTCTGCGATTATATTTTGAGTTTCTTACAGCTTCTGTCGCGGGAGCTATAAGCTTTTCAAGCCCGCAGCATGCCAATGCAGTAATTACCGGAGTTGCAAAACCTGCCGTAAGCATCCACCAGGTATTATTTTGTATACCTATTTTTCTCATTTGTTCTTTTATAACATCGTGACGGTTTTTAATATCTCTCGGAATTCCGAGTTTGTCGCCAATGATATCCAAATCTTCATCAGGTCTGTCCCCTTGATACATATCAAATGGAATATAATTTCCATCCTGAAATACCGATTTTTTCCGTCCTTGCTCGTCTATATATTCTTTTCCGATATCAAAACCGTGAATCTTTTCTGATGGCATATAGATCGCCAGTTTCGGGAATATATCCATTGCCGCTAAAAAGGTTCCTAAACCGACATATTCCATTACTCTGGCCATGGGGTTGGACGTTTTTGCGGCAAGCATTGTCGCTATTCCGATACCGCCAAGCTTAAGACCGACATCATTTAAATGTCCGCTCTGGTGATCATTCGCATTTCCCTGCCAGCCGTCTTTGAGTGATTTCATATCATATGCTATATCTTTAAAGAAATATCTGGTTTTTGAGCCAAGTGAATCGTCAACCAAATGGCCTTCGGGACGAAGCGGTTTTACCATGCCGTCTGTTTTTACCGTATTTTTTGCATCACGATACGGTTTGTGATGTTTAGTATTATCTGTATTTAATTGTATAGGATTTACTGCCATACTAAATCACCGTACTTTCTTCAGACTTATTTATAATATCTTTGTTTTCAAGATTGCCGTTCTTTTTTGCTCTTATAATAGAGTTTGCAGTACTTCCGGCTGTTAAAGCAATTGTAAACAAAAGCCATGCTTTGCCGGCATGTTTTTTAAAGCCGTGCGTTCCGGGTGCACCTGTCCACAAAGTCTTAAACGCGTTACAGAAAGATTTACAGAAGCTTTTTGAAATGTCAAAAGTATTTTTGCCGAAATTCTTCAATTTAGCACCTGATTTTGAAACAAAGCTTTCGCCGGGCTTTGAAACATGCTGTCTGCGATTTGAAATTGAATTAAAGAAATCAATCCAGCTATCCTGCATTGCAAGACCTACACCTACCGCCGCCCAGGCATAAGATGAAAATGTTTTTGCTGTTTTGGCTGTAGATACTATGCTTTGAATAATCGGGGTTGTCTCGGTTATTGAATCATTCAAATCTTCACCGAGACCGAGTTTTTTAGCAATATTATCATAATATTCTTTCCCGAGATCCTTCTGAATAAGGTCTTTTCTGAAAAATTCCCTGCTGTCATATATTTTGCGCTGCTGAATTTGCGGCATAATTTCCGCTGATTTTCCGGGTTCTTTCGGCAGAGGATAGTAAACATGTTCTATCGGATGTTCAATATCTACTCCGGTTCCCCAATATATCGGTCTTGTTACCAAATCCGGAGAAAGGGATTTAAAAAGTCCGTACAACACTACACCTAACGCCATTTTCTTGCCGCTTATACCGGCTAATACTTTTGACTTTGGCTCCAGATATTTATTTACCAGGTTAAACATCGCCATGAACATCCCGCTTCCTATAAGATACGGAACTATGCCCATTGTTATAAATTCATAGAAATCAGAGTTAACATCCCCTCTCAAACCCTTCAAAGGATATTGCAGAAAAGCATTACTTGTTTTTTGGAACTTTTGTCGTATTCTTGTACCAATAGTGTTTGGCAAAACCCGTGATTCGGAGTGTTCCGGCTCCTGTTTCTTTTCGGAGTCTGCCTTAAAACCGACGCTATTTTCCGCTAACATTACTGGTTTACTCATACAACTCCCACCTGGTACCTATATATTAAATGTCTTTGAAATTTTATTTTTTGCTATTTATAATATATGAATTTTACATTTATTCACAATAAAAGGGATGAATGTTTTAAATATAAAACACACTCCTATACCTTACCAAAAACAAAAATAATTGACAAGCCAAAGCCCGCGCTTTATCACTATCTTGATATAACGGACAACTTTTTCCCGGTTTCTGTCTGCTCGGTCTTGTGGTACGGGTTTGAAATGATATTATACTGCTGATTACAAAAAACTTTGTTGCTGCTTCCTTTAAACGCAACATTTTTCAGTTTCTTTAAAATCATTACGCCATTTTTAGCAGTGATACCATCCATAACAATTTTACCGCCGTCTTTTTTTATAATTCCCAGTTTGCCTTTAACATTTTTTACAACATATTCCGCTTTGTCTTTTAAATTTATATTCGCAAAGAGTGTTCCGACAGGAATAGCCGCACCTGCACCCAGAAGAATCATATCGACTTCGGATTTTGGTTTTATTGGTATATATCTGTTATTCTCATTTATAGATTCTATATTATTAGCTATGAAAAAGTCTTGACGCTTTTGTTCCGTATCAAGTCCGTACGCTTTAAAATAATCATACCTGTTAGAATGATTTATGCCGGCAAAATCCATCAGACTTATTGTCATATCACCATTAGCAGATTGCATCATATATGCCACAGCAGATTCCGGGCCTTCAACTTCCATCATATAAGGAGTACCGTTATTTAAGGGAGCCGCATCAGGATTACTTCTGTCTTTCAAAGCATCATTAACCGTGTCCATGATTTTACGTCTGTATCTGCCAAGCTCGTTGTCAGTGTCAATTTCGGAGAAAGGAAGAACATTTCTGTTCTGTTGATAAATATTCTTAGCTTTTTCCTCGTAACCCGACATGCCAAACTCATCACCGGCATACGTTGTAGGTATACCGAAGAGCGCTTTCAATGCCTCCGTAATCATAGCCTCTTTCGCAACAGCCGGCTCTGTTGCAGCTTTATACATCTTATTGAAGATTTCTTGTCTGTTTATAAAGTCTCTGCCGGATTTAAATTCCGCCTGATTCAATGCCATATCTATTACAAGCTTAATATCCCTTGTACCATAAGCATTTTGTATTGAAGCATCTTTAAAATCAACAATCCGTTTAAAATCATTTGTATTTGATTCTACGGTATATTTATCATATTTTTCGACAAATTGTCTAAATGCATTTTCAATGGAACCGCTTTCAGGGCAAGAAGGATAGGTTTCATTATAAGCGTCTTTCAAAAGTCTTGCAAGCTGCACAACATATAAACTGTACTTATCATAATTGTCTTTTGGACCGAGGACTTCTTTTGCAGCCTGATTATTTTCTGTAATCACGGCATAATCCAAATCCTTAGGATCCCAGCCAAATCCTCCGTGAACTTGATATTTATCCAAATTCATTTCACCGGCTTTTTTAACCACACTTTCCAAGAGGTTCTTACGCTCATCAGCAGTGAGCTTCAAGCCTCTTTCCTCTGCAATGGATAAAACTTCTCCAAACGCTGCTTCAAGAGATGATATTTGAGGAAGCTTTATTCTGGTTAAGGATTCCGTAACGCCATCGCCCAGATAATTCCCGTTTGCCAAATCAATAAGGGCTTCTATAATACGTGCCTTATCTGTACTTGATATTGAGTTGTCTAAGTCTTCATATACAACATCCATAAGGAGTTTGTTCATAGCTGCCGCCATAGTGCTTGCAGTAAGGAAATAGTTATTGTTATCAATATTTAGTCTTAGTTCTATGGGAGCATCTTCAAATTTTCTTACTCCTGTCATAGCTTTAATGACATCCATTCTAAACCGGCGGTTTTGAGCGAAATCTTTTCTTCCGTCGTTTAAAAGATTAGAGTGGAATAACTTCATATCCAAAGCCAAACCGTGAATCATACGCGGCTTATCGTGATTTCCCATAAACGTATAGAGATTTCGCAAATAATCCGCATTCCTTGTTTGCAAAAGAAGTTTTAATCTGTTTTTATAAGCGTTATGTGTGTACGATTCACCGCTTCCGGTATCAAAACCGGGTGAAAATGAAGTTAACAAATCCGTAAAGAAGTAAGAATATCCTGCCTCAGTAGTTACCCCAGTCTCATTGAAAAACTTAGCAAATGCGTCCGGCTCCCCGTTATACTTCTGCCCTATATCAGTAAATCCGTCATACGGACAACTTTCAAGCCCATAAGTATTTCGCATTAAATCCGGAATATCTGTTATTTCTGCAACTATACATGAATTAGGATTTTCAGATTTTACACCTTTTACAAATTTTGTCCAAAAATCAATAACATAATCCCAGCTGGTATCAAATGAATTCTCTTCATTTCTTACAGCATCCATATCCATAACGTCTTTTGCAGCATCAAGCCTCCAATCCAATCCTGCGGAAGCTTTATCCACCATGGCTTCCGCTATCCGGAAACTCATCATGTCCGTTCCCAAAATCCTTTTTGATATTGAATCTGCCACATATTCAATATCAGTTTTTGATAATTTTTTTAATCCTTTTTCGATTCTTGCCTCAAGCATTTCCGCTTCGGCAGAAGGACTGTCTGCTTTGATATCCAGAGCCTTCAAAGAAGTACTGTTCTTTAACAAATCATAATCATAGGTCAATTCCCCGCTTTTCAGCATTTTAACCTTAAAATCATCACCGCCCAATGCTTTTAATAAAGCGTATTTTGCAATATCCTGACCTATAAGATTTATTACATACTCACCATATTCGGTATACTCGCCATCCTCATCCAGAAGTTTTTCGGAAGAAGTTTCATTAACTTTATTAATAATCTCGTCGGCAAAATTCTTTAATTGATTTGCAAACAAACCATTCACCTTGTTATAAGTTTTGACATAAGGTTCGACAAGATGCGGATTATTTTCTTTCATCAACTCAAATCTTGACATCCCGATGGTTTCATCTGATGTAGCCCTGTTTGAAAAATATGAAGTTGAAAGAACCCCAACCGTGTTCTCGCTTAATTCCAATGAATCAAGCGGTAGTTTCATTAAAGCCTTTACTGTAACGTCATCTCTTAACATTAACCCTTTCGGTTCAAGCATATAATTACCATCCAGAATATTCCCGAGTGTAGTTTCGTTCAGAGCGGCTTTTGGGGGAATTTTATTCCCGGCAATAAGTCTGTCTATATCGTCCGTGGTTCTTGCATGACCTACCGTTTGAGCCGTGTACAGTGTTTGAATATCTTTAACTTTTCCGGTCCAATATTTACCTGCCTGAATAGCCATGTCCTGAACCTCTTTTGTGCCGCGAATTATCATCTGTCTTTCATAATCACGTTCAGACGGACTTACAATAGACTGCAGCTGTTTCTCATCATAACCGGAAATGTGATAATTCATTTTGACTAAATCTGTGTTAGCATCCCAAGTTACAAAACCGCCTTCGGTCTTTCTGTTAATTTTAAAATTGGAAAACTGCCCTGCAAGAACAGTCCCTTCCGGGCTATCCAGCTTAATTTTTTTATCATATTTTTTATTTAAATCGTTTATAACATCAATCCGTTTTGCATATTCTTTAGGATTAATCTGAAACACAAAGTTAATAACCGTATCATCATGGGTATTTATACCCAGAGGATTTCCCGCTTTTAAATTATTATAGTTAACAATTGCTTTGTCCAGAGCTTTTAACTGTTCCTCCTCCGCCTGTGTCGCATCGTAAATCTGGAATAATGTTTCTTTATCAGCTTTATAGTCCGGATTTCCGACATCTTTATAAGTTCCGTCCGGTTGTAATTCATATTTATATGGAGAATTAATCACCCTGTATCTTAAATTTTCAGCATTCTTTGGTATTACGCCCAGTCCGAGATTTGAATCTTTTAAACCGTTCATTCTGAACCAATAATATGTCTGCGGATTTTGCTCCGCCCACCTTAATGCATATTGGAAATGAATCCCCTCTAATCCTTCAGATGTGAATGTTCCGTCATAAACATATTTCATTCCGTTAGCATATAGCTTTCTAAAGAAAGATGCAAAGTTCTCGGTATTTCCCATACCGGGAGAAACCTGCATATTGTTCTTATTCCAGTATCCTAAAGACCACCCTTTTGCACCGTTAGCTACCGGAGTTGAAAACAACACCCTGTATCCTTGGGCTTTTAAAGTCGGAATCATTAATTCCATGCCGGCAAGGCTGCCGCCGTATACACGGGAAAAATGTTTTATAGAATTTTCAGTCTCTTTCTGATATTTTTCATCATATTCAATTTCTCCTGTATCAGTATCCGAAAAACCCTTATATCTTGCACCCGGCATATATGAATCCGGGGTTATCAGATATCCTGCGCCCTGAAGCATCGGAGTAGTTCCTTTTCTTGTTACAAGGGTATATTTATAATTTGATACAGGATCCTTATCATAATTATCAGAAAGTCTAAACCCGAAATCACCGTTTTCTAGTTTCTTGATTTTTACACCGGTATCCGCCAGCTCCCTTTCTTCACCGGTCTCCTTATTTTTTATCACAACTCGATAAGCAAAGGCGTCATCTTTATCCAGATTTGTAATATCCTGAATATTTATATCAACGCCTTCCGACCGGAGAGGAATTGTTGCTACGGGAGTTTCGATAATTTTATAGTTATAACTGTCTGTCGGAACAGCCCTGAAAATTTGTACGGCACACTCTTCTTTATCATTGTCATAAGGATAGTTAAAACGCATTACTCTGTCGCCTACATCATTTATCTTATGCTGATACCCTTTAAACCCAACATTTTGTGCTATTCCGCCAATTTTATTTACAAACACGGTGAAAACTCCTTCTGAATATATAAAGAATATAAAAAAATAATTTTTGCTAAATATACGGCTTGTGTTTTGAAAATTTTACAAAATTTAATATTGTATATAACACAGATTGTATCTGTGTTGTGTTAATGATTGTATAACATAAATATGAAATATCAAATCTAATAATATACTATTTTATATAGACTTTTATAAGCCTTGCAGACTTCAAATTTTCATCTTCTTTAACCTGGGCATATTTATTAAGCCATAATAATGCCGCATCAATATCTTTATCATAAGTCCATGTGCCTTTAACCAAGAAAATGTAATAAAGACCTTTTGGTAAATGTTCAAAATCATTGATTAAATATTTTTCTGACAGATTTTCATCTTTAGGATACGTTCCATAAATTAAAGACTCTTTCGGCAAATCCATAATTTGTGAATAATAAGAATAAGAACTCAACGCTCCGTAATAAATATACAAGCTTTCTTCCGGCTTTTTATCGACAATCTGTGCCAAAAGAGGTTTTACATCCTGTCTTAAATAACTTATATTTCCAAAAACAAAATCTTTTGAAAAATTTAAAATACCATAACCGAAAAATACAGAAGCTATAATAGCTATTACTCCGGATGGAATATTCTTTTTTAAATTATCCAGGGGATAAATACTTACAATAATAAGAATCGGAAGTAAAAACAGAATTAATCTCCTCTCAAAAGGATAGAATTTAAATAATGCTGCAAGCATGGTATAAAAAACGGCAAGGAATAATGTCCAGAAATAAAACTTATTTCTCTTAAATAAAAAGTAAAAACCGCATACTGATAATACTATTAACATTAGTCCAAAAGCATAGTCATAGAACAAAAAATCAAAATTGATTTTGTAAATTTCAGGTTTAAATAATTCAAAACCTTTATGCCAGTAATTAATAAGGTATGCAGAAGTTTTAACATACTTAGAATAAAACCGGATAAAAAAAACTCCGCCAACAAGCAGGCAAGGAAGCGAATTAATAATCTTAATTCTGTATCCTTTACCCGTTATAAACCAGGCAGTATAAAAAGCGGGAACAATTATAAACATAGGGAACGAAAAACAAAGAGCTAAAAATGACACAAATCCCACTGCCAGCGAGCCTCTGTAATCTTTAATTTTATCATATATTTTAAATGCAAGAT
The DNA here is from genome assembly GCA_944323665.1 of Candidatus Gastranaerophilales bacterium. Lineage (GTDB taxonomy): Bacteria > Cyanobacteriota > Vampirovibrionia > Gastranaerophilales > Gastranaerophilaceae > CAG-196. The sequence continues at coordinate 14,385 of CALUTN010000028.1, forward strand.
ACAAAAACAATACCGCAATCATAACATCAACGGAATATTGTTTGAAAACCTGAGAATAAAAGATAAGCTGGTAGCTTAGTCCGAACACAAGTAAAGATAAAAGAGTGCAGTATTTATTTTTAAATACAACTTTTGAGAGTAAATAGAAAAATACAACCGACAGAATACTTGATATAAACGGAATAAATCTAAAATACAATTCTGATATACCGGTTTTTGTAACAAAAATCTTTGAAAGTATCATGAAACCGATTGGCGCAGATTGATGATAATTAAGCGGATATAAAAATCCCCAGCCATCTCTTTCAAATATATTTGCCGCAAGCAGAATTTCATCTGTGAAAAAAGAATTGTTTATTAAATATGCATCAACCCGTAAATAAACAGCTGCAGCAAAAACCAGTATTAATAGAATTTTAAAGATTTTACTTTTCATTAAAGCCCGATTTTCTGATTTAATTTTAATTCTCTGATAAGTTCCAATACAGAATATATTTCGGCACATGCCGTGTTAAAAGTCCGAATTGTTGTTTCTTTGGTCATATCTGCCATTGAGAACAAATCTTTTCCTACATGTATCACTAAAATAATACGATTACCGTCAAAAGAATTCCGCAGATATTTTTTCTTTTTCCATAATTTTCTCTTCTTATTAATCTTATTATTTAATTTTAACATAAAATACGGATTATTTACGAAACAGCTTCGGGAACCATCTTGGAACCCTTTTTTTATAATCAATATATTCCTTCCCGAATCTGGTAATTAGTTGTTTCTCTTCAAAAAAAGAAAAATATAAAGAGTTGATTGTAAAAAACAAGATTGCCCAATAAAAAATATTGAAAGAATTCAAAAGTAAACTTTCACTGAGAAGAAGCAGAATCACAGCGGTTATCATAGGATTTCTTGTATATTTATATGGGCCTTCAATTACTAAATACTTTGGAGGAGCCCATGGTGCAGGAGTCCCT